>JANNXV010000218.1:0-12875 GCA_031409815.1 Bacteroidota bacterium | reverse complement strand
ATCCAGTTTAGAAATAAAAACATTTGTAGCTCCGGGTGTAGCTGCTATATTAAAACTGTTTGCACCCGGATCAAAATCTGCTGTTCCCTCAAAACCACCAATGCTATATACATTGCCTGAGTCATCAGTGGTTAATGCCGTGGCATAAGCAGACCCACCGACTCCACCTATGGCCTTTGCCCAAATAAAATTACCTGCAGTGTCTAATTTAAAAATATATGCATCACCTGTTCCAATAGCAGTTAAATTAAATACGCCAACACCTGGATCAAAATCTACTGTTGTGCTGAAAGAGCCGCAGGTGAAAATGTTATTGTTTTTATCAATAGTTATGGCATAGCTTTGATCAGTATCTATTCCTCCAATTGACTTTGCCCAAATAAAATTGCCTGAACTATCCAACTTTAAAATATACGCATCGTAATCTCCGGCTGGAGTTAAATTGAATGTAGGGGCTCCGGGATTAAAGTCAACTGTTGCGAAATAAGAACCGGTCAGGTAAACATTAGCCATATCATCAAAGGCGATTTTTGAATCAAATTCATTAGCAAGACCACCGATAGATTTTGCCCAGATAAAATTACCGGCAGGGTCTAATTTCAAAAGAAATAGATCGCTGCCTCCAACGGCTGTTAAATTAAATATGGCTGCACCCGGATCAAAATCAACTGTTCCTTCATAATAGCCAGTTGTGTATACATTGCCCAATGTATCGATGGCTATATTTCGTCCATAATCAAAACCCGTACTCCCTGCCCCTTTTGCCCATTGCCAATTAGGAGTTTGTGCGCTTGTTGTCATACATACGAAAAATCCAAGAAATAAGATGGTGAGTTTGAAGATGTGTTTTTTCATTTTGATTTTAGTTTAGTACGATTAGATTTATTTACGATGCAAAAATCGCACTTATTAAAAAGAGTTCTCCCTACATAAATGTGGGGGAAGAAGTTTTTAGTTACCATTGAGAAATAAAAATTTGCTACTCAACAGTACCTTGGCAGAGTTAATTCAATCACCGTACCTCTTTCAATGATGGATTTAATGGCCATTGTTCCTTTAATTTCTTCAGCCCGGTGTTGCATATTACTTAATCCGCCACGGTGTTTTATTTCATCCTCGTTAAAACCCTTTCCATTGTCTTCAATTTTTAGGTGTATGTTTTTTTCATCAAATGTTAAAGAGAGGCTTGCTTTGCTTGCTCCAGAATATTTTGAAAGATTATTTACAGCTTCTTTAAAAATTAAATACATATTGTTCTTAACTTCCATTGTTAATATACAATCCATTTTCTCTTTAGGAAAATTAAAAGTGTAATCAATACCTTTTGCTTCCAATATTGTTGTTGAATATTCCCTCATCCTGCTCATTACTTCTTCTATGGTATCATTACCGGGATTAATATTCCAGATAATATCGCTCATATTATCCAACAACCGCTGACTACGTTCATTGATTTTTTCTAAGGATGATTTTGTTTTTTCATCCGATTGTTTAAGGTTGCTTTGTGCAGTGCGACTTAAAATATTAATACTGCTTAAGGTGCTGCCAATATCATCGTGCAAATCGCGAGATAAACGCGAACGCATACGTTCCATTTCCACCGTGCGCTTTAATTTATTGCGATTGATTAACACCACAATTAGTAGCATCAACAAAACAGAACCTGCAATAAATGTATTGCGGATTATTTTTTGTTGTTGAAGTTGTTGTTGAACAATTACATCCCTTTTTTGCTGCTCTGCTTTGGCAATAGTTTCTTTTTTATCAAAATCATATTGCATTTGCTGTTGTGTTATTTTTTCTGTGATTTCATCATTTTTTAAACTATCACGTATAGTGATGTATAACTTATAATGCTCCAAAGATTTCTTAAAGTTAGTTTGCGCACTGTCTAATGTTGCTAAACTAAGATAACTGAGTTTAATATTCTCCATATCACCAATCTCATTAGAAAGCAATAAGCTCTTATTCAGGTATAAGTAAGCCTCACTATAATTTTTCTGTTCTCGGTAAACATTTCCAATGTTGTTGAAGGTTTCTGAGATGCCTACATTATCTCCAATTTCTTCTTTGATTTTTAAGGAAGCAAATAGATTCACCAAGGCTTCTGAATAATTTTTTTGATACGAATAAATAAGTCCGATGTTGTTGTAGGCCGAAGCTATGCCTTGTTTATCCCCAAGTTCTTCTCTGATTTTTAATGCAGCGAAGTAATATTTCATCGCTTCTGGAAAATTGCCCTGATCATCATAAACAGTCCCAATGCTGCTGATGGAAATAGCTATGCCTCTTTTATCCTCAATTTTCTGGTGTATTTTTAAAGCAGCGAAAAAATTCTTCAATGCTTCAGGATACTTATCCTGGAATCTATAAATGTTTCCAATGTTAATGTTGGAAGCAGCAATACTTTGTTTATCTCCGAGCTCCTCGTGGATTTTCAAAGCAGCAAAGTAGCTCTTCAATGCTTCAGGATAATTACCTTGATTGCCAAAAACCAGTCCGATGTTATTGTAACAAGAAGCAATGCCCTTTTTATCCCCGATCTCTTTTCTGATTTCTAAAGATACAAAATGATTATTCAATGCTTCAGGATAATTGCCTTGATACCAATAAATAATTCCGATGTTATTGTAGGTTCTTGCTTTTTGCTTCTTGATTAATGCTTTGTCAACTAAGTTTTCTGAAGTTAGTAGTTGCTCATAAAATTTTAATGCATCGTTAGTAAATTTCAACGCCTCATCATATTGTCCCAAATTCATTTTTCCATTACCTAGCTGTAAATAAGCACCGGCTTGCCCAAATTTGTCATTCAATTTTGTTGCCAGTTGCAATGCTTCATTTCCAAAATACATTGCTGTGTCAGGGTCGTTACTTCTGAATTCAAAAGCAAGGGCATTCAGTGTATTTACTTTAGCTGTATCTTGTTTTTGAATTTTTAAAACTTCTAACAGGGAGTCAATCAATTCTTGATTTTGCGAAAAGGAAATGTTCTGAAAAGAAAGGAAAATAACTAATATGCTAAGATGTTTTTTCATATGGTGATGTATTCTTTTCGCTAATGCTTTTTAAATTTTTTAACAATACCTAGGCATACTTAACTCTATTTTAGTTCCTTTTTCTTCAATAGAATTAATTTTAATCGTGCCTTTAATTTCTTCTGCACGGTGTTGCATATTGCTTAATCCACCACGATGATTTATTTCTGCTGCATTAAAACCTTTGCCGTTGTCTTCAATCTTTAGATGAATATTTTTTTCATCGAAGGTCAAAGACAGATTTGCTTGGGTGCAGCCTGAATATTTTGAAAGGTTATTTACTGCTTCCTTAAAAATTAAGAAAATATTATTTTTTGAATCGATTGTAAGTTTAAAGTCGACATTCTCGTTTGGGAAATCAATTTTGTATTCGATTCGTTTTGCTTCTAACAAAGTAGTTGCATACAAACGCATACGTGCCAGCACTTCTTCCATGGTATCATTTTCGGGATTGATGCACCACACAATATCGCTCATGTTGTCGAGCAACCGCTGACTGCGGTCGTTTATTTTTTCGATGGCCGATTTTAATTTTTCTCCCGAAGCATCGGGTTGTTGCAATATTTCATTGCGAAGCACCATGTTGCTTAAGATGTTGATGCTGCTTAGTGTGCTGCCAATGTCGTCATGCAAATCTCGGCTAAGTCGTTGCCTTTCTTTATACACTGCTTCTTCTTTTTCTTTTATGGCTTTAACTAAATTTTTTGAATCCTCAATCCCTTGTTTCAGTATGTCATATTCACGAATCGTTTTTTCCAAAGTCAAAGTCAAATCATCTAATGCAATCGGCTTTACTAAAAAATCAAATGCATCACGATTCATTGCTGTGCGAATGTTTTCAATATCATCGTAGGCAGAAATCACTACTGTTTTTATTTCTGATTTCATTTCTTTTAAATGATTTAATAAGGTTAGCCCATCCATCACTGGCATTTTTATATCAGTAAATAATAAATCAAAATTTTTATCGCTCCTAATTAAATCGAGTGCCTCCTGGCCGTTAGATGCAAATTCGAAAAAGAGCGTGCCCTGTTTGATTAGTGCGCGAAATTGTTTTTTAAACAAATCATGCAAATCGGTTTCATCATCAACAACTAAAATGTGGTACATCTGTTTTTCCATTGCCAAAAGTTATTTGTTGTGATAAATACTTAAACAGGAAGGTTCAAAACAAAAGTGGTTCCGTTTGAAGATGTGCTTTCTAAAACCAAACTTCCAGCGTGTACTTTCACAATATCGTAGCTGATGCTTAGTCCTAAACCCGTTCCAATTGTGGTAGGTTTAGTGGTGAAGAAGGGTTGAAATATTTTATTTTTGAATTCGTCCGAAATTCCATTTCCATTGTCTGAAATTTTTATTTGTATGTGCGCATCCTTAAAAGATGTTTGAAGCTTTATGTGCGGATGATAGCCTGCTAAGGTTTGACTGCTTTGCCTTTTTTCCCAGACTGCATACAGTGCATTGTTGATTAAATTAATAAGTACTCTTAAAATATCTTGGTGCACAATACTTGCGTGAGGCAGGTTTTTATCTAAAACCATTTCCTGCTCACAATTAAAATCAGGATTGCTCATGCTCATTGTCGACCACGAAAAATTTAATGCTTCGTTACACAAGTTGTTAAGATTGGTCATTTCTGTTTTTATCTCACCGCTTCTTGAATGCATTAACATGCTCTGAATAATTATCTCCGCACGATTTCCATGTCGTTCTATTTTGTTGATATTGTCTTCCAGATCATTTATAATTTCCTGCTTTTCGTTCGTGTAATTATTGTTTTTCAAATCATCAAAAAGCGAATTACTCAATTGACTAAAGTTAATTACAAAGTTCAGCGGATTTTGAATTTCGTGAGCAATGCCTGCAGTCAACTGACCAAGCGATACTAACTTTTCCTGCTCAATTAATTTTAGCTGCACCTGCTTTAATTGTGTTAATGCATCAGATAATTCTTTATTCGTTTTTTGTTTTAACTGATAGCGGTTATAGGCAACTCCACCAATCATCAATAGTAAAATGCATCCTGCAATAAAACCATTGCGCTCAGTCTTCTTTTTGCCGATTTCCTTTTCCTGAATTTTTTTATCGGTGTTTAATAATGCAATTTGCTGTTCTTTTTTTTCGGTGTCGTATTGAAGTTGAAGGATGGCAGTTTTATTGGCGATTTCTGTATTCTGAATGCTGTCTCGATAAGCAATGGATAGTTTATAGTATTCTAATGCCTTTACATAGTTACCTTGTGAACTATCTAATACAGCCAAACTTTCGTAGCTGTCTTTAATTTTTTCTGCATTAGCAATTTCTTTTGAAACAGTTAATCCTTTTAGAAGATATTCTGTTGCATCGTTGTATCTTTTCTGCTTGAAATATACAGCACCAATTAAGTTGTAAGAGTCTGCTACTCCACTTTTCTCACCAAGTTCTTCTGATATCTTTAAGCTTTTAAAAAGAGCTTTTAAGGCATCTTGATATTTACCTTGTTTGGAATAAACTTTTCCTAATTGAATTAAAGCTGATGCTTCCGTACCCGGGCTTCCGGCTTCACTATTTAGTTTAAGGGCTAACTCAAGTTGTTGTAATGCTGTAGTAAAATCTTCCTTACGAATATACATATCAGCAATTTTTATTCTTGTCGATGCGATTTGCTCTTTATTGCCAATCTCCTCATTCATCTCTAAAGCCAGGGAAAGACACTTCGATGCTTCATCAAAGTTGCCCATGTCGCTATATACACTTCCAATGTTTTCCATATTTTGTGCTCTATTGTACTTATTTCCAATAAGCTCATTTATTTTTAAGGCTGTGAAATAATTTTTTAAAGCCTCTGGATACATGCACATGATATAATATACAGCTCCCAGGTTGTTCACAGTCGAAGCAATATCCTTTTGGTTGGCAACTTCTTCTCTTATCTTCAATGCTTTAGTGAGAAAATTGAGAGCTGGTAAATTATTTCCCTGATAAATATTAATTACACCCATTCCATTGTAAGCTTTGGCGATTCCCTTTTTGTAGCCAATTTGCTCTGATAGTTTCAGGCATTGTTGTGCATAATCCATTGCCTTTAAATAGTCAACAAACCAAAATGCTTGTGATAGGTCAGCCAAAATATTAGCGGCTGTACTGTCATAAAGAACAGGAGCATTTTTGCCAAGTTCGAGTTTAAGAGCGTTGTGATTTTTTAGTTGAAGCTGCAGAGAGTCAATGAGGTGTTGGTCTTGGCCAATGGCCTCCCCCCACGCCCCTCTCCAAAGTAGAGGGGTGACTTGACACAACAAAATTATGATTATGATTTTTTTCATGATTGAATTTTTCGTGTTTCGGTTAATACTTTTTTTACAAATGCATCAGCTTCTTTTCCATAATTAAAAATTTGTTGCAGATTATTTTTTAACGCTTCTGCATCAACATTTGAATTATTCTTTTTGATGTTGAGAATTAAAGTTCTGTTCAACTTAGTTAGTTGATTAATTTGCTTAACAGGCACTTCAATTTCTCTTGCAACATCGGCTGTGAATTTTCCAAGCGATGCTAATTTTTCATGTTCTATTAATTGCTCTTGTGTGTTTTTCAAATGTTGCAGTGTAGTTTCAATTTTTGCATTTGCATTTTGCTTAATGCGATAGCGATTAAAAATTATTCCGGCTAATAATGCAATCAGGGCCAACGCAACAACTAACACATTGCGTGTAGTGTTTTGCTTTTGCAATTTGGTTTGCTGCAATTTTGATTCTTTGGTGAGTAAATTGATTTGTTGTTCCTTTTTTTCGGTGTCGTATTGTAGTTGAAGAGTTGTGGTTTTATTAGTAATTTCTGTATTCTGAATACTATCACGATAAGCGATAAATAATTTGTAATGTAACAATGCTTGTTGGTAGTTGCCTTGTATGCTGTCAACTTTAGCTAAAGACTCATAACAGCTTTTAATAATTCCCAAAACTCCAATCTGTTTGGATAAAGACAATGCAAAATTCAAATACAAAATTCCCTCATTATAATTATTCTGTTGCGTGTTTGCGTTTCCAATATTGATGTACGCATTTGCAATGCCTTCCTTATCATCATATTCCTCATAGATTTTTAAGGCAGTAAAAAAGATACTTAATGCTTCAGCATAATTACCCTTAGTAGCATAAATATTTCCAATGCTTATGGAAGCACGCGCTACGTTTGTCTTATCACCTATTAGTTCAAATAGTTTAATAGCATTAAAATACTTTTTTAATGCACCTTCGGTGTTACCTTGTTTTTCGAAAATTGCTCCTATGTTGAAGTAATAATCGCCAAAGCCGGAGGTGTCATCCAACTCTCTTTCTATTTGCATGGCAGCATAAAAATTTTCTAATGCTGATTTATAATTGCCTTGTTTGGTATATACATCTCCAATGTTGTAAAGGTTATATGCTTGCCATTGTTTATTTCTTGATTCATCATTCATTTTTAGAGCAATGAAAAAATTCTTTAAGGCTTCAGGATAATTATCTTGTACATTATATATAGCTCCAATGTTGTTATAAGTTGCCGCAATGCCGCGTTTGTTGCCAATTTCTTCTCGAACCTTTAATGCTTTCTTATGTAGTTCAAGTGCAGCAAAATAGTCTCCTTTCATAGTGCTTAGAATTGCCAAACTGTTATAAGCAAGACCGATTCCCTTTTTATAACCCAGCTTTTTTGAAAGTGTAAAAGTCTGATTCGCATAATTTGTTGCACTATCTCGATTGCTTGTCCTGTAAAAATCAGAAATTGAAGATAAAATATTCGCTTCTGTGGTGTCGTAAAGCGCAGGAGCATTTTTGCCGAGTTCTAATTTATGTGCATTGTGATTTTTTAATTGGAGTTGGAGAGAGTCAATGAGGTGTTGGTCTTGTGCAATCGCCTCACCCCCGGCCCCTCTCCAAAGGAGAGGGGAGATTTGACACAACAAAAAAATGACGACTAAATTTTTCATCCCTGTACTTTTCTCGTTTCGGTTAATACTTTTTTTACAACGGCATCTGCTTCTTTTCCATAATTAAAAATGCGAAGCAGATTATTTTTTAATTCATTCGCTTCATCAATAGAATTATTCTTTTTGATGTTGAGAATTAAAGTTCTGTTCAACTTAGTTAGTTGATTAATTTGTTTAACAGGCGCTTCAATTTCTCGTGCAACATCGGCTGTGAACTTTCCGAGCGATGCTAATTTTTCGTGCTCTACTAATTGTTCTTGTGTTGTTTTTAAATGATGTAAAGTCTTTTCAATTGCAGTATTTGCTTTTTGCTTAATACGGTAACGATTGTAAATTACTCCTGCGAGCAATGCAATGAGCGCACAAGCCACAATCAACGCATTGCGCGTAGTGCTTTGCTTTTGTAATTCGGTTTGTTGCAGTTTTGATTCTTTGGTGAGGAGTGTGATTTGTTGTTCTTTTTTTTCGGTGTCGTATTGTAATTGCAAAAGTGAAATTGAATTCGAATTATCAGTATTCATAATGCTGTCTTTGTAGGCAATAAATTTTTTGTAATACTCAAATGACAGCTTATTGTTGCCCTGTGCTTCACAATATTTACTTAGTTCTTCGTAAGTATCCTGCAATAGTTTCTTTGTTTGATTTTTTTCACCTCCTCTAATTGCTCTTTGAAAATAATCAAGAATCAATTTGCTTTTTTGATTTGGGTTTATGGTTAATTTAATCAACACCTCATCAGATGCCTTTGCAATAGCTTTACCCAAATACAAATATTCCCATAACATGCCTGATGCGTTTTCTATTTTTTCATCTATAGCAAGTGCTTTTTTTAGATGTACTATGGCTTCATCGTATTTGTTTGTTTTGAAACATACAATACCTAATGGTAAGTAACAACTGCTTAAACCCCACTCATCTTTTGCTGCTATGTTTAGAGCTAATGATTTATTAAGATATTCAAATGCTTTATGCGTATCATTAAGATTTGAATAAAGTAAGCCGCAATAACTTAAACCATTTCTATACATGCTGTTATTAATATTTAACTGTTCAAAAAGAGCAGTTCCTTTTTGGGTATAATTTAATGCTTTGTTAAATTGATTTAAGTCATAATACAGGATGCCAATATTTATATAGTTATTGGCAAGCATGTGCAAATTACCCATCTGCTCATGAATTCTTTGTGCTTTAAGCGTATAATCAATTGACCTTGGCAAATCAGTTATTTCTCCATAACCATTTCCTAAATTACCATAATCGCTGGCGAGCCCATACAAATTTCCGATTCGCTCATCTATTTTAGCAGCATTTCCCATCAATTTAATAGCCATGGCGTTATCACCTGTTTGAAAAAAATAAACACCTTTAGCATTAATAGCGAGTGCTTGCCCGGCTTCATTTCTAGTTTGTATATATAACGCAATTGCTTTATCAACAAACAAAAGCATATTCTTTGTATCACTTAAATTCCGATAAACCAATCCCAGATAATAATACACATTAGCAATTCCGTTGGTGTTTTTTTGTTGCTGATAAATAAGCAATGATTTTTCTAAAATTATTTTGGCACTGTCTGATTCACCTTGCCTTCTTAAAATTTCGGCAAGGTAGGTTTGGTTATCTGCAATGCCGTTTTGGTTTTTTAATTCAGTATTTATACTCAGGGCTTTTTTTAGAAAGCTATTCGCATCAGCATATTCACTTTTGCGTAAGAGTATAAACCCTTTGTTATTGTATGCAACAGCGAGTTCGCTTTGATTTTTTAATTTTTGTGCGAGCGCAATTGCTTTTTCTGAATTATTAAGAGCATCATCTGGATTGATGTTTACTTGCAAAGGGGCAATTGCATTGAGTAGTTGTAGTTCCTTTTCATCACCGTCATTTTTCTTAACTAATAAATTTTGGATGCTGTCGAGTTGGGCTTGTTGTGCATTGACCTCGCCCACTAGCCCCCACAAAAGGAGAGGCGAGAAATACAATAATACGATTTGAATAAATTTTTTCACCCTTGAACTTTTCGTTGTCAGACAAACATACTAATCTATCCAAACGAACTTGAGGTTTTGACTTTTAGGAAGGCAACTAATCTGAATGAAATATATTCCATTTTTTATTTCAGGAATGCTGATTGAATTTGTTTTGCTTAGTAATTTACCAGTGGCAAAAGTTTTGCCTTGCGCATCTATAATTGTAAAGTTCATAGGCTCCGAAATTTCATTTTTAAAATTAATTTGAATTTGATTTAATGCAGGCATTGCAATTACTGTAGCATTTAAAAGTTCAGCATTTTGTTCAATAACACTTGCAGTAACATCAGTGTAAATATCCACATCATCGTAGTTTACAGGATTTACATAACTGCATCCTCCTGCAAATAGAATTTGATTATTTACTGTTGCCCCAATGAGCGCATCACGCCCTACGCTTAATGTATCGAGTGTCCAAGTATTTGTTATGAGGTCTAAAATATCAACACGATTGCTCATCAGGTTGCTGTTGAAATTCTTCTCGCCTCCGGCAAAATATATTTTATTGCCAAGTGCTGCTATTGCAACACTCCTGCGGGCTTCCGATAGTGAATCAATACTCCACACACCGGTAAGTGTATTGTAAATATCTACCCTTTTTGAAAGTTTTCCGGTTCCAACACTTTTTAAACCACCAGCAAAATAAATTTTATCACCAACGGTAATTGAAGAAATATTTCCGCGTGCTTCTGATAGAGCAGCGGTGCTCCAGCTGTTTAATGTTTGATTGTAAATATTAGCTACCGCAGTTGTGGGATAACCTGCTGTATTGGTATAGCCACCGGCAAACACAGCTATTCCGTTGGCACTGCCACTGCCCATCCCAAAGCGACCGATACTTAAAGAATCTTGCGTCCAGGTATTACTTGGCACATCAAGCACACTAATCATTTTTGTAACCCCGTTTGATGTGTTAGAAGTGCCTCCGGCAAACAGTATGCTATTGCCTAATTGCGCTGTTGCTGCACCCGCTTGAGTGGTGGTAAGCGAATCGGTGAGCCACAATTGTGCATTGAGGTCATACACATCAATTTTTTTTGAATTACCCCAGCCGTTGGTAGTCCCTCCTGCAAAAAATATTTTGTTTCCGGCATGTACACAAGCCACATCGCCCCGTGGCGAAGTGAGTGAGTCAATTGTCCATATTCCTGTAAGCCAATCATAAATATCAATTCGTTTCGACATCACTCCCACATTGCCATCGGTATAACCGCCAGCCACATAAACTTTACCATTGGCAGTTACAGCACCGGCAAAGCACCTTGCTTCTGAAAGTGTAGCTGTTGACCATTGAGCGTTTACATTAAGAGATAGCATTGTTGCAGTGAATAAGCAAGTTGCTGTGAGTAGATTTTTTTTCATAATTATTTTTAGTTTAGGTGATTACTAATTTGGAAATAATGAAGTTGATAGGCGATTTTCAATAAATATCTCACAAAGATAGATGGTGGAAGGCTTATTGTCTGAGGCTTTTTTTGATCTTCTAATTTATTCGAAAAAAGAATGTCAGCATCAACTGTCATCATATCATCTTATTTTGAATCGCCTTTGCCACCGCTTCACTTTTGGAATTTACATGCAGCTTAGTGTAAATATTTTTTATGTGATAGCGCAATGTTTCAATGCTTACGTTCATTTCTCCAGCTGCCATTTTATAACTGTAACCGCGCACTAAAAAAGATAGCACATCGTGTTCGCGTGGAGTAAGCGTTTGCAACTCTGCTGATTTTTGAAAGGGCTGTGAAAATAATTTCAGCACTTGTTTGGCAACTGATGGAGTCATAGGTGCACCACCGGTGCTTGCTTCGCGAATGGCTTCCAATATTTTCTCTGGAGGAGTTCTCTTTAAAATGTATCCAGATGCACCATGGCTTATTGCCTGAAACACACGATCGTTATCATCAAAAACGGTCAGCATCAAAACGCATACTTCATTACCTGCTGTGCGCAAACTACGCAAGCCTTGCAACCCATTTTCAACAGGCATGTCAATATCCATTAACACTACATCGGGTTGATGATGCTCCACATTTTTAACTACGTTCTTACAATTATTATACACTCCTGCCAACTCAATGCCATCCGCATTGCTTATTAATTCACTAAGGCTGTCAATGAAATCGGGGTTGTCTTCAAAAATTAATATGCGTATCATTAGAATGAAGTTATTATGTTATTGAGTTGTTGGGTTGTTACCCTACCCACTACTTTCGGTTAGCAAAATAAGAAATAAAAGCCGGATAACGTTCCCACATGTTTGGGTGGTATATATTATCGAAATTGTGGTAAACGAATTCCTGATGCTGGATAAAAAGGCATAAGCCTAAACCAACCTAATACCATTTATCTTTTCTGGTGCAGAGGAACTACTTTAACAGGCATGTTTCCTCTGTGCTTTTTTATTGAAACGAGAAAATCTTCCGATCCTTAAATCTACGATTTCATTATCCTTCTCATTCCTTACATTTGCACCCTTTATTTTTTAAGCGAATGAATAAGTACACCGAATACGAACAACTGAATCTTCCGAAACTTGCCGAAGAGGTATTGGAGCGCTGGACAGCGAACAATATTTTTGAGAAGAGTGTTACAGAAAGAGAAGGTAGTACACCTTTTACTTTTTACGAAGGCCCCCCTTCGGCTAATGGGCTGCCAGGCATTCACCATGTGATGGCAAGGGCTATCAAGGATATTTTTTGCAGGTATAAAACACAAAAAGGTTTTCAGGTAAAACGCAAAGGCGGATGGGATACGCATGGCTTACCTATTGAGCTTGCTGTTGAGAAAAAATTAGGCATTACCAAAGACGATATTGGCAAAAAAATTTCGGTAGAAGAATACAATACAGCTTGTAAAGAAGAAGTG
>JANNXV010000217.1:0-22907 GCA_031409815.1 Bacteroidota bacterium | reverse complement strand
CAGAAAACAATTGTGGAACTAGTCCCCTGCGTAGTTTAACCGGCATTAATATTCAATCCTGCCCTAAGTTTGGTGAAGATGATACGGAAACAAGCATTAGCGTTTTCCCAAATCCAGCACACGGCCTATTGACAGTGAATTTGCAAAATAATAAAACTGCTAATTATTTAATTCAGATAAAGGATGCAGCAGGCAGACTTATGACGGTTGAAAGCCGGACCTTTAATACGGGTTTCAATCATTTGGATATTGATATTAGCCACATCGCCACCGGAATATATTTTATTACTATTGATAGCGATAACAATAGCTATCAAACCAAAATAGTAATAGAATAAAGGCACACACTAAAATAAAAATTCCGCTCCGAAAATTCGGAGCGGAATTTTTATTTTAATAGTATGTAGGATTTAATTCTGACTCTTCAGTTTATCCTTAAATACCTTTCTGAATTTTTCTACCTTCGGTTGAATCACGAATGAACAGTACGGTTGATTTGGATTGTTTTTATAATATTCCTGATGATATTTTTCAGCAGAATAGAATTTTGTAGCTGGTGAAATCTCCGTTACAATAGGTCTATCCCAGGCACCTGAAGCACCCAATTCTTTCTTGTATTTTTCAGCTAAGAGTTTTTGTTCATCGTTATGATAAAATATAACGGATCGATATTGAGTTCCTACATCTGCACCCTGACGGTTGAGCGTTGTTGGGTCGTGCACCGTCCAAAAAACTTCCAATAATTCGTCAAAACTTATTTTAGACGGATCGTAAACAATCTGTACCACTTCTGCATGCCCGGTAGCACCAGAACATACTTGTTCATAGGTTGGATTTTCTCTTTGTCCTCCCGAAAATCCTGATGTTACAGACACTACTCCTTCGAGTTCCTGATATACTGCTTCTACACACCAATAACATCCTCCACCAAAAGTGGCTGTATCATTTCCTGAATTCATGGTTACTTTTTTTGAGGGTTCAAATTTTACATTATTCATTTTACTGTTTGGACTTTTACTTTCCTGTGCACAAGAGTAAAGTGAAACACTTACTAAAGAAGTGAAAAGGAAACAAAATATGGATTGATAGTTTTTCATTGTTGCTATTTAACGTAACTTACGCATAATGATTGCGAGCGGATTATAAATAGTACGTTAAATATTAGTTAATCCAATCAAACAATAAATTATCCAACTACCTTAATAAAGATTAATCCCACTAAAACTGCAATCAATAATAATGCAAGCAGGCGG
This sequence comes from Bacteroidota bacterium, assembly GCA_031409815.1. Taxonomy (GTDB): domain Bacteria; phylum Bacteroidota; class Bacteroidia; order AKYH767-A; family OLB10; genus JANLUX01. The sequence continues at coordinate 21,654 of JANNXV010000217.1, read as the reverse complement.
TTAAAAAACTTTTGACCACCAAGATTTTTTTGCAATTCGCCATGGGTTAAAACATTATTTAGAATGATTTCTAGTCGATGAAAAGCTGTTTCGTTTTTTACTATGTAATCGTATGCGCCATATTTAATGGTATTGGCTGCAATTTCTGCCTTTTCTTCACCACTTAAAAATATTACCGTAACATCGTTATACAATTCTTTAAGCTTTAGTAAAATTTGTAATCCGTTTAATGCAAGCGCAGAAGAAGAGTCAAGATGATAATCTAAAATAATTACATCTGGTTTCTCAAAAATTCCATTCAGCGCATCCTCACCGGTATTGTAAACGGTTACAGCAGCTGCTTTAAATTTTTCATTGATGAAATCTTTAATCATCTCTGCCATGGCAGGTGAGTCGTCTACAATAACAACCTTGAAATTTTTATTTGCGTACATAATAATGTGAAATGATTAGCCTCTGTAAAAATAAGTATTCGTAACCAATCAGACCTCTCGAACCATTAATTGTTCGGCAAACTCTTTTAGTATGGTTTTATTATTGGCGTTAATTTTAATTGCATCCAGGTGATGAAGAGCATTATTGTAATGGTTTTCCATTTCCATCTTTGCCAAAAGTGGTATGTCGAGTGTATCAAAAATGCCTTTTACTTCGGTGATTTTCTGTTGCTCGCTGCCTGAAATATTCACCGTCATCCACTGGTTTAAGGTTTGTCGTTGCAAAGCATTTGAAAGTTCTTGTGCTTTTAACAGCAAAAATGTTTTCTTATTGGATAAAATATCGCCACCGGTTTGTTTACCAAACTTTTTCGAGTCGCCATAAACATCTAATAAATCGTCTTGCAATTGAAAGGCGATTCCTAAATGTTTGCCAAATTCATACAAATGTTTGGCATCTTTATTATTTGCGCCAGCAATGGTTGCACCTATTTGTAAGGCACATCCTAATAAAACAGCTGTTTTTAGTTCAATCATTTTAAGGTAATCGGAAATGGAAACACTTTGATCGTTTTCAAAACTCATATCCATTTGCTGACCCTCACAAACTTCGGCCGCAGTTTGTGTAAAAACACTTATCACCGATCGCAAATATTTGTCATCAACACTCAGTATCAATTGATACGCTTTAACAAACATTGTATCTCCACTCAATATAGCAATATCGCTATTCCATTTTTCGTGCACCGTAGCTTTGGATCTGCGTAAAGGAGCTTTATCCATAATATCGTCATGCATCAAAGTGAAATTGTGAAACACTTCAATTCCCAAAGCAGCCGGTAAAGCATCATTGATTTTTCCTTCAAACATTTCGCAGCCCATCAAAACCAAAGCAGGTCGCAAACGTTTTCCGCCAACTGAAAGCATATAACGAATGGGGTCGTATAAATCTTTTGGATGGCCCGGAAATTGAATCTTTTGCAATTCGTTTTCCAGCAATTGCTGCAAGGTGCTTACAGAATGCATTAAATTAGGCGGTAATAAAATTTTTGGCTGCCATTAAAAGTTGAATTCCATCTTCTAATGATGTCATTTTACGGCCTAATAAATCGCGCATAATGTTTATATCAGGACATCTGCGTGTCATATCACCTTCTTTTAATGCAGGCAGAAAAACAATTTTACTGTTTGAATGTGTGATAGCAATTATGCGTTTGGCAAGTTCATGAATGGTTATTTCATTGTCGCTTCCAATGTTGGCTACATCATTCACCACTTTGTTTTTATAAAATGCATTTACACAAGCTTCCACATTATCATCAATATAACAGAAGGTTCGGGTTTGTGTGCCATCGCCATAAAGTGTTATATCCTGATTATTGAGTGCCGCATTTAAGAACTTAGACATTACAAAATCGGTGCTTTGTTTGGGTCCGTAGGTATTAAAGAAACGGAAAATGGTAAAGTCGAGATTGAATTCTTGTTTATAAGCACGCAAGTATGCTTCGCCAACATTTTTTACAATAGCGTATGGTAAACGTGAATTTAATGGTGTGGTGTGCTCATTTTGAGGAAACTCAACCGGCTCGCCATAAACTTCAGAAGAGGAGGAATAATAAACACGTTTCACTCCTGTATTCTTACTTAGGTTAAGAATATTACGAATGCCGTTAAGATCATTTAGTACTAATACCGGATTGGCCAAAGTACGTTTAACACCAACAACTGCAGCATAATGAAATACATAATCAAAGGCAAAGGCATGAAAGATGCTTGAAATGTCGAGGACGTCATTTACATCGGCTTTTATGAATCGGAAATTACCATGTGGTGAAACAGGAAGTTTTTTCTCGCTGCCTGTTTGAAGATTGTCAACAACAACCACATAATTTGAAGGGTTATCAGCCAGTTTTTGCGCGAGTGCGCTTGCCACAAATCCGGCACCACCTGTAACTAGAATTTTAGTTTGCATTTAAATATTATGTTTTGTGGGGAATCAGTTAACCAAATTTACTAAATATTTTCCATAGCCGCTTTTTATTAATGGCTCAGCTATATGTAGCAGTTGTTCTTTATTTATATATCCCATTCGGTAAGCTATTTCTTCTATACAACCAATCTTTAATCCCTGTCGATCTTCAATTACTTGTACAAATTGTGACGCTTGCATCAGCGAAGCATGAGTTCCTGTGTCTAACCATGCCGTTCCTTTATCAAGTATTCCAACTTTTAGTTTTCCTTTTTGCAGATAATACTTATTTACGTCAGTAATTTCATATTCGCCACGTGGTGACGGTTTTAAATCCCTGGCAATTTTGATTACATCATTATCATAGAAGTATAAACCCGGCACTGCATAATTTGATTTTGGATGCAATGGTTTTTCTTCAATACTAACTGCACTATTGTTTTTATCAAACTCAACGACTCCATATCGTTCGGGATCTGAAACATGGTAAGCAAACACCACGCCACCTTCCGGATTATTGTTTTGAACGAGTATTTGTTGCAAGCCGGTTCCATAAAAAATATTGTCACCAAGTATGAGTGCTACCTTTTCATTTCCTATAAATTTTTCGCCAATAACAAATGCTTGTGCAAGCCCATTGGGAACCGCTTGCTCCTCATAAACAAAAGTGCAACCTAATGATGAACCGTCACCCAGTAATTTTTTAAAATGAGGTAAATCATAAGGCGTAGAAATAATTAATATTTCTTTGATGCCTGCCATCATTAAAACCGATAACGGATAATAAATCATTGGTTTATCATACACCGGCATCAGCTGTTTACTCATAGCAAGTGTGAGTGGATGCAAGCGGGTGCCTGACCCTCCTGCGAGAATTATACCTTTCATTCGTTCTTTTTTATTTCAAGTTCATCCAAATCAATATCGTCATCTTCATTGTGTTGTTGAAACAATGGTTCCTGCAAAAACGCCTTTGTTGTGAGTTTGCGTTCGAGGCTCACCAGAAATGCCGGTAACAATACAAGGTTTGAACATACTGACATTAACAGCGTGAAGCTGATCAGTTTTCCGAGTGAAGAAGTACCTCCAAAGCTTGACGCACTGAAAATGAAAAATCCAAAAAATAAAATGATTGCTGTGTAAATCATACTAACTCCGGTTTCGCGAATTGTAATGGTAACTGCTTTGCTGATATTCATGATGGGATTTGCACGCATTTCCTGTCTGTACTTGGTTAGAAAATAAATGGTTTGATCGGATGCAATTCCAAATGCAATGCTAAAAATAAGAATGGTGGAAGGCTTAAGCGGGATATGGAAAAACCCCATTAGCCCTGCAGTCATTATTAATGGAATTAAACTTGGAATGATTGAAATCAAAATCATGCGCAGCGACATAAAAAGCAAAACCATGATGATGCTGATTAGAAAAATGGCCAGTGCAATACTCTCCATTAAATTCTTGAAAAGATAATTGCTGCCCTTTAAAAAGATAAGGCTATTGCCGGTGATTTTAACATCATAATTTTCTTTTGGAAAAATAGAATCTACCCTGGGATGCAACTCCTTTAATAGTTTTTCCATTTTGATGGATCCAATATCCGCCATCTGCACACTTACCCGAGTTAGTTGTTTTGTGCTATCAATAAAACTTTTGAATAACTGCTCCTTTCCCTTTGCCTCGCCAACAAATCCTGCCATTTCAGCAAGCTGCACACTACCCGGAATAATGTAAAACTTTGGGTCGCCACCATTATAAGCCTGATAGGTAAATTTGATACCATCAACAATTGCGATGGGTTTTGATAATACATCGTATTGACCCAACAGCTTTTCTAAACGATTAATTTTTTGAAGTGTTTGTAGTTTTAATACACCCCCTTCTGTTTTAGTTTCTATAGAAAATTCTAATGGGAGCACGCCTTTAAAGTTTCGTTCAAAAAAACGCATATCCATATAAATAGGATCTTTCTTGGGAAGGTCGTCAATTACATATCCTACGGTCGACAATTTGGTCATTCCATAAAAAGAAATCAAGAGAATAACCACCACTGTACCATAAACCGTTTTAGTATGATGATGAACCCACTTGTCAACCCGTCCTAAAATTTTATTGATCCGTTTCCCGTCAAGGTGTTTGGTGTGTTTTACTTTGGGCTCGCGCAGATAACTAAACACAATCGGTATCATAAAAAGCGAAATCAAATACGTGCTCAACACATTTGTTGCTGCCACTAAACCAAATTCCATCAAAAGCCGACTATGCGTGAAATAGAACACGAAAAATCCAATTGCTGTTGTAACATTCGCCAAAAAAGTGGTGAACCCCATTCGTTGTATCATGCGGGCCAATGCTTTTGCCTGACTACCATGACGACTAAATTCTGATTGATATTTGTTCAGCATCAGGATGCTGTTTGGTACCCCGATCACAATAATTAATGGCGGGATCAATCCACTTAAAACGGTAATCTTATACCCGAAAAGTGCAATAGTCCCCAGCGACCAAACCACTCCCACAAGTACCACAAGCAATGAGAAAACAACTACCTGAAATGAACGGAAAAATGCAAACAAAATAATGGCTGTCACCAAAAAGGCGAGCAGCATAAAAAGCTTCATTTCCTGCGATATTTTTTGAGAAAGCAAGGTGCGGATGTAAGGCATTCCGCTCATGTGCATTTCAAGTTGATTTTTTTCGCCAAATTCTAAAACCCGGTCTTTTACATAATTGATAATATCAATTCTACTTTTTGTGTTCAGCTTGTTTTTGTCAAACGTTACTGCCATCACAGTGGCACCGGTTTCAGGATTATTAATATATCCCCGATAAAAGGGAAGGTTGTCAATTATAGCCTTCAAACTATCTACCTGCTCTTGCGAGGTAAATTTTTCTTTCATAAGCGGCTTTAAGTCAAACTTGCGCGTTTCGTCATTCTTTACTACATTAAATAAGCGAGCCACTGAAACAACGGCTTCTATTCCGTCTATTTTTTTAATGTCTTCGCCCAGTTGCCACCAATCATTAATTCTCTGAAGCTGATAAAAGTTCTTGTCTTCAATGCCAATCACCATCACACTACCATCTTCACCAAAAGTGGTTTTGAATTTTTCGTAGGCTTTAAAGTCAGGATCGTCAGCCGGCAGAATCTTTGCAAAATCGTAGGAAAGCTGAATTTCAAAGGCTTTATAACCCATAAAAACAGTAATCGCACCAATAACGATTAAAAGCAAAATACGATTACGTAAAATAAAACGTGCGAGCCAGCTAAATACCATTTTTACAGGGGATAAATGTAGTTAAAATTGGGATGGATGTGTCTGTTATCAGATTCAACTTTACAAATGATTATTACAGTAAAGACTCATTCTCCTACCTTTGAAAACATTTAATAACAAAGCACGGTCATTCCGAACTTGTTTCGAAATCTCCTTATTGGGAGAGATGCTGAAACAAGTTCAGCATGACGCGAATGTTCAAAAACTATGATTAACAGGAGTTTAAAAGATGGTTTTCGCTTTTTGTCAAAAGCAACACCGCAACGGATTTTTAATTCGATGCAGGTGCTGGGCAGCTATTATCTTTCGCGTTGGACGGGAAAACCCTTTCATTGGGGATTACCTGTTGCACTTTCTTTTGAACCTACTACGAGCTGTAATTTACGCTGCCCTGAATGCCCCAGTGGTTTGCGCTCTTTTACACGACCAACAGGAATGCTGGAAGAAGATTTCTTTTATAAAGTGATAGATGAGGTTTCTAAGAAATTATGGTACCTCATTTTTTATTTCCAGGGCGAACCTTATCTCCATCCGCAATTTCTCACTTTAGTTAAATACGCATCCTCAAAAGGACTTTACACTGCCACTTCCACCAATGCACATTATCTCAATGATGCCAACTCACGCAAAACAGTTGAATCGGGTTTAGATCGTTTGATTATTTCCATTGATGGAACCACACAGGAAACTTATTCCAGTTATCGTATCGGTGGGCAATTAGAAAAAGTTTTGGAAGGTGCACGCAATATTGTGAAATGGAAAAAAAAATTAAAGAGCAATACACCGCATGTTATCTTTCAATTCTTAGTGGTGCGACCGAATGAACATCAAATGGAAGATGTAAAAAAATTAGCTGAAGAAATTGGTGTGGACGAAGTAGGTTTTAAAACTGCCCAAGTTTATGATTATGAAAACGGAAATGATTTAATTCCATTGAATGAAAAGTATTCACGTTATGCAAAGCAAGCTGATGACACCTATAAAATCAAAAACGAAATGCTCAATCATTGCTGGAAACTCTGGCATTCGTGCGTTGTGACCTGGGATGGCAATGTGGTGCCTTGTTGTTTTGATAAAGATGCATGGCACAGTATGGGCTCGTTGAAACAACAATCTTTTACTGAGCTTTGGAATAACGAAGCCTACAAAAATTTTCGCGCGCAGGTATTGAAATCAAGAAGCGAGATCGAGATGTGTAAGAATTGTACAGAAGGAACAAAGGTTTGGGCGGATTGATTTTTCGGCTTTCATCGTCAATAACACCTCGTTCAGCGAAATAGTTAGCAGGCCTATTGTGTAATGTTTATTTTCGACAGCATAATTTATGATCTCTATGAAAACAATCTTAAAATTTACTGCAGCTTCATTGATGTGTATGCTGCTTGCGTTTTGCAATGCTCCAAAAGAAAAAAATAACGCAGCAGATGCGGGTAGCACCTCTGATTTTTCAAACTTTCTCCAACGCTACTCTGATGAGCGGATGAAACTTTTTCCATTGGAAGCAACCGCCAATGGAGTGAATCTTTACAATGATGTTTTACCTGTTGACATCAGCGATAGTTATCGCGAAAAAATAAAAACTTTTTACCAAGCTTATCTTGATACGCTAAATGCGTTCGACCGCAATGCGCTGGCTGCAAACGATCAGATAAGTTATGATATTCTTAAATGGGATTTACCAATTGGTATTGAAAATTTTAATTTCCCTGATCACCTGTTACCCATCAATCAGTTCTGGAGTTTGCCACTCACATTTGGCCAGCTTGGTTCAGGCCAAAGTAATCAACCTTTTAAAACTGTAAAAGACTACGATAATTTCCTGGGGCGTGTAAATGGTTTTTACCCGTGGTGCGATACAGCCATTGCCAATATGAAAAGGGGAATGGCTGCCGGATTAACCAATCCAAAAATTTTAATGGAGCGTGTGTTGCCTCAAATGAAATCGATGGTGGTGAGTGATGTTACCGAAAGTGTTTTTTACATGCCGATTAAAAACATGCCTGATTCTTTTCCGGCTGCTGATAAAAAACGATTGGATAGTTTGTATACTAAAGCCATTGTTGAGCAAATTATTCCTTCTTACAAAAAGCTGTACGATTTTTTCAAGGTTGAATATGTTCCACAATGCAGAGTCACACATGGAATTGGTGTGTTGCCCGGTGGAATGGAGCGCTATAACTACCTGGCTAAACTGTGGACAACCACAACACTTAACACCGATTCTATTTTTAATTTGGGTATGAGTGAGGTATCACGTTTGCGGAATGAAATGGAAAAAATAAAAACTGCGAGCGGTTACAAAGGCGACCTCAAATCCTTTTTCAAATACATGAATACTGATAAAAAGTTTTTTCCTTTTACCACACCGCAAGCTGTGCTCGATTCGTTCAACAATATTCACGAGCACATGAAACCTCAGTTGAGCAAATTATTTGATCAAACACCTCGTTCTAAATTTGAAGTACGTCAAACAGAAAAGTTTCGCGAAGCAAGTGCAAGTGCTGAATACAACCAGGGAACGGCAGATGGATCACGACCCGGAATTTTTTATACTCCGATACCTGATGCAAAAAAATTTAACTCATTTGGCATGGAAGATTTGTTTTTGCATGAGGCTATTCCCGGCCACCATTTTCAAAATATGCTAACAGCTGAAAACGAATCACTCCCTATGTTCAGACGATTTATTTGGTATGGCGCTTATGGCGAAGGATGGGCTTTATATACCGAGTCGCTTGGAAAAGAACTGGGCTTATACAATGATCCTTACCAATACATAGCGGGGTTGAGCGAAGAGATGCATCGTGCTATTCGTTTGGTAGTGGATGTTGGCATGCACACCAAAGGCTGGACACGCGAACAAGCTATCGAGTTTTCATTGGAAAACGAAGGAGAAAGTGAAGAAGCCATCACTAGCGAAATTGAACGTTACATGGCCATACCTGGACAAGCGCTTGGGTATAAATTAGGACAACTAAAAATACGTGAGCTGCGCAAAAAAGCTGAAGAAGAATTAGGTGCTGCTTTTGATATCCGCAAATTCCATAACGAAATATTAAATGATGGATGTCTTCCCCTTTCAGTATTGGATGCTAAAATGAACCGGTGGATAGAGATGGAGAAGAAAGCAAAGAAGAGTTAAGCTTCTTAGCAGAAAACTTATTCTACAATTAATTTTCCCTTCATTATTGTATAATGTCCTGGATAAGTACAGATGTAAGGATATTCACCTTTAGGTGGTGCAGGAAAAGTGATGATTACTTTTTCGCCAGGCTTTAGCATTTTCGTTGATACCAATACCTCTTCTATTGATGGAACATAGTTAGCATCAAGGCCTGCTTTTAATCCTGCATCAGCCACAAATTTTTCCTCTCCTTTTTGTACCAAAACAAAATTGTGCGGCATGGATTCATCTGTTGATTTATTTTCTAAAGTTAATAGAATGGTTGAACCAGCAGCCACTTTCAATTCCGCTTTATCATATGACATTTCAGCCATACTGAGGCCTTGCGCATTAATGGTAATCTCAACCACCGGAGCTTTCGGGTCAATTGCTTTAGCATCATAAGTTATAGCGCCTTCAGATAAGAAAGAACTGCCAGATGATGAAACAGGAGTTTTGACCTCTTCGCTACTTCCACCACATGATGTAATAAGGAGAATAAAAAAAATGCAAAATAAATTTAGTTGACACTTAATATTTGTTTTCATAATCTTAGTTTTAATTTAAACAATTATTAAGAGAAATAGTTTTTAGATCATCAACTATTTATCGCTTAATCAATTTTCCGGCAACACGCTTGCCATCACACATAATTTCAAACAAATAAATTCCATTTGCAAGTTTAACATCCATTATTGCATCACCAACAAGTTTCTGATTGAGAATTAATTCTCCAATTGATGAAAACAATTGTAGCTGAAAAGGTAACTGACTTATTGTATTTATTATTAAGTGGTCATTGATTAACTGTACAGAAAAATTATTTGAAGAAATATTGTTTTCGATAAGTGAAGTTATTATTCCAATGCTACCATTCGTATTTATGTTTTGTGCATATACCCCATCATCAATCCGCTGATCTCCGAAAACTGATACCACTTGTCCGTTTACACAATCACCTACTGAAATATTTAGTTTGTTACTTGCTACTGCCGATAATGTCACAGGATTTCCGTTCCACAATAAAGATCCGTTGTAATCCATTTTTACAGCTTTCAATTTTTCATTACCAAATGTTCCTTCTGAATACACGGTGATAAATCCATTTCCTGCATCAGCCCAACCCGATGGTTCACGATAATCTGTTGAACTTAACGGCCGCAGCATTGCACCATTCACAGTCATTTGCTTTACACCTGAAGTGTCTAAAGCCTGCGCATAAATTCCTGCTTGCCCCTGTGCATTGTCCAATACTTTCATCAAGACATACAAGTGATTGTCTGCGTTGCGGAAAGTAATTGCAACAGGTTCTTTATGATTACCTGCAAGCGATGAAGCTTCAATTCCACCAGCGCCCCAGGCAACGGCACAGTTTGCATAAACGTGTTGAACAAATGCATCATTGATTGCGGGGGCACCCGGTGTGCCGGTGAGTATGGCAACATAACATCCGTCATTATTATCGCTCACCACTTTTGGAATGGAAGCAAAACCTGTGGCAGTGTTAAACACTGCTGTCCACGAAGGAAGCAACGCAGCACCATTTACATCAAATGTTTGCGCTTTAATCATACTCACTCCTAAACCAGATCCTGTTTCTTCCACAAACACCATCATAAAACCTTGTGTGCTTAAACCCAACATTGCCGGACGGCTATATTTATTGGCTCCTGTTAAAATGAGTGGTTGCGCCCACACAAGTGTTCCGCCCGCTGTTATTTTCTGGTAAGGAATTTTTTTTGTTGAGCCACTGGATGCATTCCATGCAATCACTACTTCGTTAGTTGGTAACACGCCAATGGAAGGAGCTACTTCAAAAGTTGAATTTAAATCGTGCAATACTATTCCGTTTGCGCCCCACAAAAAATTCCCGGCTGTATCCACTTTGTAAGCAACCGTTGCCATGTTTCCTGTGCGCATATCCTGGAAAGCAACGATGGCATTATTCTCATGATCAATTTTTAAATCGTAACGATAAGTGGCTGAACTCTGCGGTTGATTGCTAATTAGCAATCCGGTTGTTCCCCATAACTTATTTCCTGATGTATCGAGTAGTTGCATCTTCATCACATAACTTCCACCTGACGATTCAAAATAAGAGATGTAGGTTTTACCGGAAGGAGTTGTTACCTGCAGTGGTGTTACTTCACTGATTGCGCTTTGATCGGCAACTTTGGTGTTTAACAGTGTATCGGCTGTCCATTGTGCATGCAATTGATTTGCAAAAACAAAAATTAATATTGAGCTCAGGAGAAATATTTTTTTCATGTTGAGGATTTTAATCATTGCGAAGGTATGAATAGTATCAAGTATTGCGTCATTGCTTCGTTCCTCGCAATGACGGTAAAATTAATGTAAGCGCTTTATCCACTGTTTTCACAGGATTTAAGCAGGCATTCTTGGTGCACACATATATTAATGTCTCATTCTCTTTGTTTCTGTTTTGTATCAAAGGCAGCTTACTTGCCTTTTCTGAACCCGCCAACAAAATATTTGGAAGATATGACTTGGAAATTTCTTTACGATATTCATTTGCTTTTGGTCCGCAAATGCAAACTTCATTGAAAGTAAAATTCATTTGCAAATACAGTTTAGCCCAGTTACTGTACCAGGGAGTTTGTTGTTCCACTTCTTTGATCAAATGCAAAAGCATTTGACGTGAAATGGTTTCATATTCAGGCAACGCATAATATCGCGACAGGAGTAATAAATTTTTTGCCATGGCAGAATTGCTTGCCGGAATCACGTTATCCTGCAACTCAAATTTTCGTGCGATCAATGTTTCAGCGTTTGAAGCGGTGTAAAAAAACAAACCGCTTGCTTCATCATAAAAATTTTGCATTGCATATTTCATCCATTGATGTGCCTGCTGCAAATATTTTTCATTAAAAGTGCATTGATACAAGCTGATGAATGCTTCGATGCAAAAAGCATAATCATCTAAAAATCCTCCACCGTTATGTCCGGCATGTCGCAACAATCCTCCATCATCTGCGGATAAATGTTTTAAAATAAAATCTGCATTTCGTTGCGCTGTTTTTAAATACTCTGGTTTATTAAAAGCATTGTATGCATCCACGTATCCTTTTAACATCAAAGCATTCCAGGCGCAAATTTGTTTGTTATCCAAACCCGGGTGAATGCGTTGGTCGCGAACTTTCATCAGTTGTTGTTTGCACTCTGCAATTATTTTATGAAGCTGATCAACATTTATTTTATTTCTTTCAACAATCACTTCATCCGTTTCACTCCTCAACAAGATATAATTTTCTTTTTCCCAGAAACCTTTATCATTCACATTGTAGTAGTCTTTAAACAAGGTTGCACTTTCACCCAGGTGCATTTCGACTTCAGCTTTGGTCCACACATAAAATTTTCCTTCTTCGCCTTCGCTGTCTGCATCAAGAGCTGAATAAAATCCTCCTTCGGGTGAAGTTAATTCGCGTGTAATAAATTCAAGTGTTTCTTCCACCACGTTTTTGTACAATTCATCAGGCAGGTATTTGTAAGCGTTGGAATACAGGCTTATCAATTGTGCATTGTCGTACAACATTTTTTCAAAGTGAGGAACTTTCCATTGCATATCTGTTGAATAGCGCGCAAAGCCTCCACCCAACTGATCATAAATTCCGCCATAGGCCATGCATTGCAAAGTGAGTTGAAGATGCTTCTTTAAAGATTGATTTTGTTCTCCTGATAAAATATTTTTCTGATGCGAATGATAAAGCAATTGCAACAAAAATTCATACGTATTTGGCAATGAAAATTTTGGGGCGCGGTTAGGCCCTCCGTAAATAGTATCAAACTGTTTACTCCACGATTCATAAATTAATTTGACATCAATGTTTGGAAGATCATCATCTGTTTGTTTTTTAATTATACTTTCCAAACGATTGATACCCTGCGTTAATTCCTGTGCATACTCCAGCGCCTTCGTTTTTTCTGTGCTGTAAAAATTGGCCAGCTGCAATAAAACCTGTTGCCACTTTGCACGCGGAAAATAAGTGCCACCAAAAATTGGCCGCTGATCCGGAAGCGTGATGCAATTCAACGGCCAGCCACCGTGACCTGTCATCAATTGAACAGCATCCATATACACCTGGTCGATATCCGGACGCTCTTCACGATCCACTTTAATGCACACAAAATATTTGTTCATTATGGCAGCCGTTTCTTCGTCTTCAAAACTTTCGCGCTCCATCACATGACACCAATGACAGGTTGAATAACCAATGCTGATGATCATCAGCTTGTCTTCTTTTTTTGCTTTTTCTAACGCTTCATTACCCCATGGGTACCACTGCACCGGGTTGTGTGCGTGTTGCTGTAGGTAAGGACTGCGTTCATGTATCAACGCATTGGTAAAATGTTTTTCTGAAAGCATTAAACAAAAGTAAACTGATACACAATATTGCCAGGAAAATAGTGGCTATACTTTCTTCTTTTCATTTGCTCGAATGTCCTTGACGGCAAATGACTTTGAATACTACTACAATTACTTTTTCTTTTTTTTCTGATTGCCTGCTTTCAATTGCAAAGCTGATTTTGCATTCAATGATGTAACAACCTTCTTTCCTGTCCGTGCTTCCAGTTCTTTCCTGGCAACCTTTGCCACATCACCGCCTTGCTTTGCTACTTTTTTACTGGCTTCAAAATCCTTTGGGTTTACTGCTGCTGAAATATCTTTGGTGGATGCCTCTGCAAGCATGTTTAAAATCAGTTCGGTGTTGGTCATATTGTCCCGGAGATTCTCCTTCTTCAATCCCTTCAGGATTTTATATTCCTTAGTGGTTTTATCGCTCCATGCTTTCGTGATGATGTCGGTGAGTGTTGCAAACTGAACACCTTCTTTTAAACCCCTTTTCTTCCATTCATCGGTTAGCTCTTTTCTTATTTCAATACTTTTCAGGCGCTGGTTAATCCAGTTTTCGCTGTAGCCTAATTGCAGGTATTCTTTCAAAGCTCTGTCAATGGTGAGTTCGGGATCTTGCATTTCGTCCAATCTTTCAGCAGCTACTTTTGCCAGCCAGAGTTTAAAGGGTTCTGCTTTGGGCGAGGGAATGGATTGAATGAGGCGAAACAATTGTTCGGTATCGGCAACATCGGTAAGGTAAAACTTACCATCTACCGATTGCATTTTCAGTTGTCCCAATTTTTGGGACAACTCACTTCCTTCAGCTTTCAATTTTGTTTTGAGAGCGTTCCAGTATTTTCTTGGTCGCGGACTACCCGTAAGAATTTCAATAACATCAATTATTGACAGAAACCATTTTTCCTGCTCTGCATCCCAAACGGTTCTTACTTGCTTCTCTTCAAATATTTTTATTTCGTTTTGCTTTTCCATTTAAGTGTTTTGTTTAATTTTTACGTGCCATAATGTTTTTCTGAAAGCATTAAACAAAAGTAAACTGATATGCAATGTTACCCGGATATTATTTTAAGTGTAGTTTGTAAAAGCAAATGATTTTTAATATACGTTTGATGTCTAAATCCATACCACCATGAAAAATTTATTTACTCCTCCTCTAAGTTTAACAATCATCATTGCAGCTATTTTTCTTTTTGCCAATCAAGTGGTTTTTGCTCAATCATTAACTGTAACGCTTACTGCCTCTGATCACAATGATTATAACATCAGTTGTTTTGGCATGCAGGATGGCAGTATCACAGCTAATGCTACGGGTGGCACAGCACCTTACACTTACCAATGGAGCAATGAACAAAACACGCAAACTATAGCTGATCTGGCGGCAGGTTATTACCGGGTGATTGTACGCGATTATTACGGAGCTTCGTCCGAAGCAGAAATAACTTTGGTAGAACCAATTCAATTCAGAGCTGTATCGTTAAGTGTTTATACTTACTCAAACAATAAAAACGTATCGTGCTTTATTTGTAATGACGGCTCCATTGCTACCAGTGTTGAAAACGGTATAGCTCCTTATACTTTTGAGTGGACTGATGGACCAAGCACGCAAGACCGCACCAATCTTTTTGCCGGGCAATACACTGTAATTGTTACCGATGCCAATGGTTGCACCGTTATTGCACAAGCAATACTCACCAAACCCGACCGTGATGACTGGCAGCAAAACGGTAATGCTGGTACCAACCCCTCCACTCAGTATATTGGGACAAGTGATAATAAAGATTTTGTTTTTAGAACAAATGCAAGTGAAAGATTAAGAATAAAATCCAATGGACAACTACAGTTTGTTAGTGGTAGTTTAAAAATTGAAACAACAGCATCAGACAGTGCAAGGTCGCTTTATGTTGATCCCGATGGAGTGGTTAGAGCAAGTGGATATACTACTCAAACTTGCTATGGAATTACTAATCATTGGGTTTCTAATTTCTGTCCCGGAGGTAATTCAAATGATATTTTCAACCGTCCTTTTACAGGCAGGGTTGGGATAGGAACAATACCTACATATAATTTACATATTAAAGGTACGAGCAGCACCGATTTGTGTTTAGAGAGCCCTACCGGTAGTAGATGGGTATTACAAAGTTCAGGTACTGATTTTAGGCTTGGTGAAACAACCACTTTAAGTATTCCAACAACGAGATTTACCGTTTTATCTGGCGGACAAGTTGGAATTGGCACTACTTATATTCCAGCCAATTATATGCTTGCAGTAAAAGGAAATGTCATTTCTGAGAAAGTGTATGTTCAACTGTATGGTTCCTGGCCTGATTACGTTTTTAAAGACGATTATAAATTAATGCCTCTAACAGAATTAGAATCTTTTATTAAGTTAAACAAACATCTGCCTGATATGCCCTCAGCCGAAGAAGTTGAGAAAGATGGACATGATTTAGGAGATATACAAACCAAACTCTTAAAGCAAAACGAGGAATTAACATTGCACATTATTGAACTCAATAAAAGAATTGATGATTTAGAAAGTAAAATTTCAAAGAAGTGAAAAAGCTCCTAACACTTTTGTGCGGGCTTTGGATTAGTAATGCAAATGCTCAAACATATTTTCCATTTCCTGATAGCAATGCCACATGGAGTTATGTTGCTTGTTATAACATTAATCCAAGCCCACCACCATGGGTAGTTAATTGTTCTACTTACTATTACTTATTTGCTGGTGATACAATTTATAATAGCTTGGTTTATCATAAACTAACAATATATTATGATTCCTCGCTCACTACTGGTTTTGATTATGGATTAATAAGGCAGGATACCGTGCAAAAAAAAGTTTTTTATTTCGAATATGGAGTTGGCATAGAAAAAATGCTATATAATTTTAATGCAAATATTGGTGATACTTTGAGCGAAGTTGCTAATACAATTGTTACTATGACGGATTCAATACTCACAAATACTGGATACAGAAAAAGGTTTTACACAAATCTTGATTATGTTGTGGATGGAATAGGAAGTTTTTATGATTTGGTATATCGTGTATCGCTTGAAGCCACCTATAACCTATCCTGTTTTACTAAAAATGGAAACCTGATTTACATGAATCCCAATTATTCGTCCTGTAATGTTGTTCTAGGGACACCTGAAATTATTGATCAAAACTCAAAAATTTCAATCTATCCTAATCCTGTTTTTAATTGCTCTCGCTTAATTATCAATCACTCGTTGAAAAATGATATTATCACAACCTTATTCGATTACACAGGAAGAATAATTTTTAGTAACATTAAATCAAATATCGCAGATTTTGTCATCTGTAAAGAAAGCTTAAAACCCGGTTATTATATTTTGAGGGTTGACGATAATAAACAAGTATATAGTGCATCATTTATAGTTAGCTAATCAAGTAAGATGAAAAAAATAATACTACTTATTGTGTTTGGATTGCAATTTCATTCTTATTCAAATGCTCAAACTTATGTTCCATTTCCTGATAGCAATGCTTTGTGGAGCTATGTTATTTGCTATAATGTCAACCCAAACCCTCCTCCATGGATTATTAATTGTTACACTTATTATTATACCTATAATGGCGATTCTTTATTTAATGGAGACATTTATCATAAGGTTTTCAAATATTATGACTCCACTCTTACAACGCCTCATTTCCATTGTTTAATAAGGCAAGACACTTCTCAAAAAAAAGTTTATATAGTTGAGGGTGGTTGGCCCAACGTTAAGTTGCTTTATGATTTTTCTGTTAGTGCTGGAGATACCATGAATTATATTGGGTGTGTCGTAAATAGTATTGATTCAATTCTTACAAATACAGGATTTCGAAAGAGATTTCACACTAATTGCTATGATATTGTGGAAGGCATAGGTAGTTTATTTGAACTGTTCTATAATGTTGCTGTTGAACCGACATATAACGTAAGCTGCTTCTCGCAGGACGGAATTTTGATTTATCAAAATCCTTTGTACACAACTTGCAATGTATTTACTTCTATAGATCAAAAAAATGGCGATCCTAAAAAGATTTCAATAATTCCCAACCCTGTTTCAGATTGTTCTCATTTAATTGGAGATTTTTCCTTATCGGATAATGTAGTAATTGAGATATATGATTATACTAGTAGGAAAATTGTTAAAAGTTTGAAATCAACTTTTATGGATTTCACCCTCTGTAAAAAAGACTTGAATTCAGGTTACTACATTTTAAAAGTTACCTGCAATAATAGAATATATAACCTGGCATTTATAGTGAATTAAATTTAAAGTTAACTAACATGAAAAACAAAACAATTACAACTTTATTATTTCTTGTTTTTTTTGCAATGAAATGTTTTTGTCAATCCGAAGGTCCAACCCTTTATCATGTTTTGGGAGAATATGGCAATCGCAACTTTTTTGATATAAAGGACAGTATGGATAATTTTTATAGCCAAATGGTGCAGCAAAATGGCGACTCTATTTTACTTGGGGAAGGATATGGTTATGCAAGTTATCAACGGTGGGTGAACGAATGGGAACATACGCTTTATTCAGCCGAGGTAGGTGTTCCTTCCACCTGCATCAAACAATAAATGCTGTTGGTGGAAGGAACACCAACAGCGGCAAATGAATTAAAAGGTAAAAAATAATCTTGCTGTACTAAAAGGATGAAAAAAGCATTATTAATATTGGCATTGGGAATACAAATCCATTTTTATTCAAATGCCCAATCAAATGTCCAATTTCCCGATAGCAATGCTGTTTGGTATTACCTTGATTGCACTAATACAAATCCGAACCCTCCTCCCTTTATTATTCAATGCTATACTTATCATTATTATTATGAAGGTGATTCTCTTTTCAATGGAATACACTATCGCTATTTAAAGATTTGTTATGATTCCACTTCTAATATCTGTGCCCCTTCGGGTTTAATTAGAGTAGATACCACACAAAAAAAAGTCTATTTTGTGGATAGTGGCTTAGGATTTGAGCAAATGCTATATAATTTCAATGCTAATATTGGAGATACAATCAGTGATATTTGCGCTTGCACAGTAGATTCCATAGATTCAATTTTTACGAACACAGGTTATCGAAAGGGATTCTGGACTAATTATTATGGACACATAATTGATGGAATTGGAAGTGACAAGGATTTGCTTTGGCAAATATTTTTTGAGCATCAATATTTTATGACATGCTTTTTTGAAGATAGCACCCTTGTGTATTCGGATTCAAATTTTCCCACCTGCAACGTTATTATTAACGTTGCTGATAATAGGCCACAGGATAAAAAAATAACGGTTGCCCCTAATCCTGTTGTCTATTGCTCGGAAATTAAAAACATAAATGAAGTTGGTTCCTTTAAGTTTAACATTTTCGATTGTATGGGAAGGAGACTTGTGTCATACGATGCTGAAATAACGAGTAATTTGACCATTTGCAAAAACTCTTTATCCCCTGGGTATTATATTTTGCAAATCCATAATGAAAATAATTTTTATAATATCCCTATTGTTATAAACTAAAAAAAATTTCAAAAGATGAATTCAACTAAAAAAAAGCTATTTGTTCTGTTGTTTTTAATTCCTACAGGTTGCTTAAGCCAATCAGCAAATTCAAATATAAATTTTTATGGTATTAAAGACAGTGTGGATAATTACTATTACAACTTAGCAAATCAATTTGGGGATTCCATTCTGATGGAAGAAAGTTCCGGATATGGAGCATATAAGATGTGGTCAGATTTTTGGGATAGAAGGCTGTCACCCCACGGCAATTTTCTCATTTACGATTCAATTAAGAAAGAGGCGATGAATGTATATTGTAATTATACACCTCAACATCCATCTGCCAACTGGAATGAAATCGGACCGACTGCTCAGCCAATAGAAGCATCGCCTTTTAATACAGGGCATCAGGTTGGCATTGGAAGAACGAGTTGGATAACTTTTGATCCTAACAACCACAACAGTATGTTTACCGGTTCTCCATGGGGAGGACTTTTTCATTCTTCTAATGGAGGGCAATCCTGGGTAAATGGCGGCACAGACCAATTTTGTCAGCCAGCTGCTGCATACTGCGCAGTTTCTTATCAAAATAGCGATACATGGTTCCTCGCTACTGGGGATGGAGAAGGATTTAATAGCCCAGGATACAATAAATCTGATGGGGTTTGGCGTACCACTGACGGTGGGAGTACATGGGAACAAATTGGTAATGCATTTAATTTGGATGGTAACAACTGGGATTGGCAAATAAAGAAATTGCTAATTGATCCCAATGATGCCAATGTAGTGTATGCAGCTACTTATCACGGGGTATTTAAAACATCTAATGCTTTAGACGTTGCGAGCAATGTAACATGGATAAATTTAACTTATTCGAACTTTCCATTTGCAATATACGACATTGAATTTAAACCTAACAGTTCAAATATTTTATATGCTTCGGGGTCGAAAATAATTTATTCTAACAATTCAGGAGGAACTTGGAATTATTTACCCAATAGTCAGGCAATCACTATAAATGTGAGTAGAATTGCAATGGAAGTTACACTTGCAAATCCTGATATTCTTTATGCTGTTTTCATTGATCTTAGTATCGGAGCTCATCTTTGGAAATACGATGATGCTACTACTTTATGGGTTGATAAAGGCATAATATATAACACAGGGAATTCAGCTGGAGTCGTTCTAGGTAGAGCGCAATCATTTTGCGTATCACCCAGTGATCCAGATATAATTTACATAGGAGATGTTCAACCAGTTTGCAAATGCTCCACTGCTACTAATCCAAATTCTTGCTCTTGGGCTAAAGTGGGATTAAATCAAGTTCATGATGACATTAACTCTATCAAGTTTGATTCATCTCCTACTTCGCCTGCTCTATGGGCTGCAACAGATGGAGGAGTTTTTAAATCAACGGATGGGGGCAATAACTGGGCTCCTGCTAACAATGGATTAGGAGTGTCAACTATTGAAAGTGCTTCAGTGTCAGAAACCGATTCCAATTATATGATAGCAGGCATGTTTGATGATGGAACCAATGTGTATAATAACTATAACTCCGGCAATAAATGGAGACATGTTTATCCCTGTGATTGTTATGCGGTGGCAATGGATAGAACGACTCCAATGCGTCAATTTGGATCATGTAATACTTCATATATGGTACGATCAGATGATTTTGGAACAAATTTTAATAACTCTGTGCCTTTATATTTTATTGCTGGAGGAGTTGCTGCAATACAAAACACAAAGACACCAAATATTTGGTATCAATCAGGTGCTGAGGTACGAAAAAATACTAATAGTGGTTCCGGAAGTTGGGTTCCTATCTCCAATTTTTCAAATTTGTCTCCGGCACAATATGTAGCTGGAGTTTGGACAACTCCTGCATCAGGCGATTATTTAATTGTTTCTTTAACATATTATACTAATGGCAATGGTAATTATCATGATTTATACATTACCAGGAATGCTAATGATGCTAACCCTTTATGGAGTCTTCTTACTCAACCAATCAATCAAAACCATTGGGTTCACGGTATAGCGGGCGATTATGATGATCCGGAGGTGTTTTATATATCTTATGACGGCTGTAATTCAAATGAGCAAGTTTTTAAATATAATGGACATTTAAATCAATGGACGAATTTATCTTATAATCTTTCTAATCTATGCATGAATGAAATTGCTGTCGAAAAGGGATCAGATGGAGGACTCTATATTGGAACAGACATGGGAGTATACTATACCAATAATAAACGAATACAACAATATCCAAACTCTGAATGGATACGTTATAGCACAAATTTACCACGAATTGATGCCTCAAGAATGATTATTAATTATGTAACCAATAATGTTTATACAGGAACCTTTGGTCGTGGAATTTGGCGTTCAGGATTAGCTTGTCCCGATGATTATGATTTAACACTTTCAGGAGCACACACGGATTATTTTTATGAAGCCCAACATGCCATTGCCTCCACAGCTTCCATAGCTAATAATGTAAAAGTAAAATACAGAGGTGGTTATGCAGTTGAAATGAATCCCGGTTTTATTGCAGATGTCGGTAGTACGTTTGAAGCATACATCCATCCTTGCGATCATGAAGGAAATTCTTTTAGGCAAACAAGCACTGAAATACCTCAAGAAACTATTTCAACAGAAGAAGTAAAACCCTTGGATAAAATTATTTTGTATCCTAATCCCACAACCGGAAATATTGTTTTGTTGCGTGGAAAAAACATGATTGAAGAAGAAGATAATGATAAACTCGAAAATATCAAAGTTTCTCTTTACGACATAATGGGAAGAAATGTTTATGCAAACATTTTCTCGGGCAGAAAATTAAATATTGATCTTTCTCATTGCAACAAAGGAATGTATTTGGTTCAGCTAAAAGATGATAAAGGAAACTTCGTT
>JANNXV010000216.1:0-28271 GCA_031409815.1 Bacteroidota bacterium | reverse complement strand
TTTGATTTGACTTACAAAATCTGAAATTTTTCCACTAATGCCTGCATTAATGCCTAAATTAAAATCTTTTAAATTCTCAATCACTGTCCACAAACTAATGTCATGTTCAGCCGCCGCAATTGTAATTTTATCAATGGTGGTTTGCCCAATACCACGAGCAGGATAATTAATGACCCGTTTTAAACTTTCATCATCATGGTTATTGATGGTGATTCTATAGTAGGATAACAAATCTTTAATTTCTTTGCGCTGGTAAAAACTAATACCTCCGTAAATTTTATAAGGAATATTTAATTTTCTTAAGGCTTCTTCAAAAGATCTTGATTGTGCGTTGGTGCGATAAAGGATTGCAAAATCGTTATTATGCACCTGGCTTTGCATTCTTATCTCAAAAATGCTGTTAGCTATTTTTTGTCCTTCCTCATTATCTGTAGAGGCTTTAAGCACTTTAATTTTTTGCCCTTCTTCGTTAATGGTGTAAACATTTTTTTTGAACTGGTCTTTATTGTTGGCAATGATTTGATTGGCTGCTTCAACAATGTTTTTAGTGCTGCGGTAGTTTTGTTCTAATTTAAAAGTTTGTAAATCGGGATAATCGCGCTCAAAATTTAAAATATTTTGAATGTTAGCACCTCTAAAGGCATAAATACTTTGTGCATCATCACCCACCACGCAAATATTCTCATGTCGCGCTGCCAACTTTCTCACAACCACATATTGTGCAAAATTGGTGTCCTGAAACTCATCCACCATCACATAGCGGAATTTATCCTGGTACTTGTGCAATGCATCCACATGTTCAGTAAGCAAGCGGTAGGTATTATACAATATATCATCAAAATCCATAGCACCTGCTTTGAAACAGCGCTTGGTGTATAGTTCGAATATCAAACCAATCTTTGGCTTGCCACTGAGGTTATCATCATTAACCAGATCGGTGTTGGCCTGATAATCCACGTAGTTAAATAAATTATTTTTTGCGGACGAAATACGGTTGAGTACTAATGAAGGTTTGTAAACTTTATCATCCAGCCCTTGTTCCTTCAAGATATCTTTTATAAGAGATTTGCTGTCATCGGTATCATAAATAGAGAAATTTACAGGATAACCAAGCTTGTGCCCTTCGATTCGAAGGATTCGTGCAAATACCGAGTGAAAAGTGCCCATCCATAAATTACGTGCTTCGCTACCCATAACTGTGGCTACACGGTTTTTCATTTCGCGGGCTGCTTTATTAGTAAAGGTAAGGGCGAGGATATTAAAAGGATCGATTCCCTGCTCCATAAGGTATGCAACTCGATGAGTAAGCACGCGTGTTTTGCCAGAGCCTGCACCAGCAATAATCATTACCGGTCCTTGTATGCACATCACAGCCTGACGCTGTATTTCGTTAAGCTTATTTAAATAATCGCTCATTGAGGGCAAAGGTAGTGATTGGAGGTAGGGTAAATGAAGAAATTAAGGTAAATAAGACATTAAGTTATTAATGAAAGAAAGGCAGGTTTGTTGATAAAAAATTACTTTTTATTTATGGATCAAGTTATTAGTAAATCAAGTGAAATAAATGTTGATATTAATTTGCTTTCTATGATGGAAAAACGATATCGGAAATCAGATTCAACGTACAAGAAATGATTTTCTAATTTGCATTATTCTGCATTAGAAACCCATTCATAGAGACAAGGTAATTATAAATATTTTCGTTAATAAAGAATAATCTAAATTAGAAATTTTATAAATTCGTAGTATATAACAAATAGTAGATACACGATATATCAATGGTAACATGACCTTAACAACTCCGATAAACGAATCCAAAATTCAAAAATGGATTGCTGACGATACTGCTATTGAAAAAATTGTTGGTGAACTGAATTCTTTGGGTTATGATTCAGAATCGATTGAAGTACATCTGAAGGAAATAAAAAAAATAAAATTTGCCAGAAGACAAAGTACTGCGTTTATCATTTTGCTTATTGGTGCAAGCATTGGCTTTTTAAGTTGTTTGCTTAGCCTAACCAACCCAGTTCCTGAATTATATAACTGGTTTCTTTATGGCCTTACATCCTTATCTGTTTTAGTAGTGTTTGTTGGGTTGTATTATTTGCTTGAGTAAACAAAATACTTCCACCGTAATTCTTGAAAATTCGAAATACCAAACTATAGTTTTAAAAAATAGAATTTTAAAAGTTAATGGTTCTTAATATATCTAAAAAAACAATTTCAAATGGCTGAAAAGAAATCGAAACTGGTTGAAATAAAAACCAAACCAACAGCTGCAAGTGTAGAAGATTTTATCAATAAGCTGACGGATGAACAAAAGCGTGAAGACAGTTTTTTGCTATTGGAAATGATGAAAAAAGCAACCGGTGAAGAGCCGGTATTATGGAGCAGTTCCATTATTGGTTTTGGCACTAAACGATACAAAAGCCCCACCACCGGCAGAGAAGTTGACTGGCTACGGATGGGTTTTTCTCCGCGCAAAGCCAATCTATCGTTGTATCTTATGATGGATATTAAGAAAGAATCTGCTGCACTTAAAAAGTTAGGTAAGCATATGACTGGTGTTGGCTGCATTTACATAAATAAGTTAGAAGAGATTGATCTGAAAGTTTTGAAGGGAATGATTGATGCAGCGGTAAAACGAGTGTAGGATATTTTGTAGTGAGCTTACAAATCACACGTAAAAGGTTTTGTTACTTTGCCATGCAAAAACTCCATTTGTTTATGTTCTTGGCAAGCCAGCGTGGACGCTGGCGGCAGCGGGGGATCAGAATTAATGTATATGATATTTAATTCTATTAGTGAAACAACGTTAGAATATATTGTTTTTATGAATTAGCTTGATTTATAACCTAACTAAAATGAGAGTCTTAAAATAATAAATGACAACTTACATAAATGATAAAAACTCCGCACCATAAAATTGGTGCGAAGTTTATGAAAAGGGTTTGAATAATTCTTATTGTACTACTGTAAATCGAATCGACTGCACTGTTTGATCGTTGTTCTCAACAACAGCATAGTAATTTCCACTTTTAAGTTTCGCTACGGCATAATTTAACTCGTAGGTGCCAGCAGCCATCGTTTTGTTTTGCACCGGAACATCTAATACGCTGCCTTCCTGATCATAAATTTTAATTGAAAGTGTGGTATTGTCCTTAGAAACTCTGTATTTAAAAGTGGTTTGTGTCTTTGCCGGGTTCGGATAATTTTGGCTCATCATTATTTCAGGTGCCCCTAATTTCATACTTGCATCGTTTCCGGGATAAAGCGCACTGCTGTTAAATGCAACTGCTCCACCACCACAATCGCTGGTTCCTGCTTTAGGTAATGCGAGATAAGGAAATTGATTTCTCAAAGGCAAATCGTTTTTCTCCACTCCGGTTGTATAATTTAAAACATTCAACAACTGTGGAGTAACTGGGTTTGGACTTCCTGCTGTATAATCATCATACCATAATCCTATTGCTGCAAGCACTACTCCGCTTACTGCTTGCAATTCAATACGAGTAACATCATCTTCTAACCTGCGTCCGTTAGGGAATCCATCCATGTTTGGAATAAATTGCAATGCTGTTGAAGAATTGTAAGCTGGATCTGTTAGACCTAGCACTGCTGCCTTTAATAATCCCAATGAACTAAAATTCGGGTCATAACGAGGCGTGCTTGGAACGGCCATATTTAGGCGAAGCATATCACCAAATGTTGGAAGAAAGTTATTGATAAATGGTTTGCCTGCCGCCAGAGGATTGCCACCTTTACCGGTAGCCAATTGATAAGGTGCAAGGTTTGGAACTCCCGTTAAAAATATTGGCAACAAATCAACCGAGCGTGGTTGACCCGGACGAAGTAAATAGTTACCAAACAAGTTAACATCAAATGCAGTTCCTGTTGTTGCAGGATTACCAAGTAAACCTGCAAGTCCATCATGACCATTTCCAAAATCGAATCCTTGTAAAGAGTTTCTTTGAATACGAAGTTTTGATAAACCCGGAACAGCGCCACCAAACTGACTGTTATCCATGTAAAGAGCTAATTCAGGATTGGTAAAATACACATCCAATGCAGGATCTTCGTTATATGGTGTAAGTGAATTCCAATAATCCTTTTGTCCGACTGGCATTATTACTTCGTTTGTTAATGGCATACCCAATCGTGAAATCTGAATCCATTTTCCGCTATTGGTTGGTTTACCTCCGGTTTCGCTGCGTACTGTTGTCATTTGACGACTTGCAGTAGCATACACTCCAATAATAAAATCTGAATCAAGAATATTTACCGCTTGAGAAACTTGCTTATTATCTTTCTGTAATGTAGAAATTGGCGCTTTAATACAGATGGCATGAATGTTTTTACACGCTAAACCATCGCGAGCACCTTTGCCTGCACGCGAGCCACCCAAATCAAAAATACCACCTAAGTCAACAAAGAATGGATCATCAGTAGGACCACAGAAAATGGTTTCTCCGGTTGTAGCTGTAATTATTGCTCCATTGCTAACATCTTTATACGATGCGGCATTTAATCCAACTCCACTTGTTATTGATCTTGGACCAATATTGTTTGGTGGAACAATTCCATTGGTAACAATTGTTGTCCAACTAATTCCACCATCAATACTGCGATTACAATTGTAAGTTGTTTTTAAGTTTTGTTGGCCTAAACGGATGTTGAAAAACGTGGAAGGATCTTGATTAACCTGAGTAAATTCGAATCGATAAATAATATCGTCACCTGCGGTTGCTGGATCATTTTTAACATGCACTTCATAACGAACATCTTCACCAAACGAATAATAATTGGGACCACCCTGAGGTAATTCGGCAGGAATGTAATTAGCAATAATAGTTACAGTGTTCTGATCATTGGGGCTACGAAACACATATAAATCGGTGTTATCGGCCAATGGATCGTTAGCAATTAGTGGAGCTTCTCGATGGCTAGAAGCCGTTAACCATCCTGATTTAACGGATAGAAACGTGAATACTGCGGCTACGGATAATAACCCAACTACCCGTGCAATTTTTGTTATTGGTTTTTTCATTTTTTTGTTTTTTTTAAATAGTTTAAAATTGAATAATCATTGACGTCATTAAATAAACAAACGTGATTAATCAATGGTTGGATTTAATGAATTCAAAAAAAACTGATAAGAAGTAAAAAAAATAGATCAAGCTCGTTCAAATAAACGCATTACACATTCAAAATGCAATTAATAATTTAATTACAAGTGAAACTATTAATAGTAAAAGATAAAAGAAATTTAAAGTTGAGCAATTGCACCCATCAAATACATGGCTGTCATAGTAGGAGTTGCACTGCCTCCTGAATTTTCAAGCGTAACCGCAAAAGCTTCAGCGTTGATGATTGTTTTCATCTTTTGCA
Organism: Bacteroidota bacterium; assembly: GCA_031409815.1. Lineage (GTDB taxonomy): Bacteria > Bacteroidota > Bacteroidia > AKYH767-A > OLB10 > JANLUX01. The sequence continues at coordinate 22,883 of JANNXV010000216.1, read as the reverse complement.
TACTTACCGAATCATTTACTTCAAAAACACCGGCATCAATTGGTTGCCCTCCGGCTAAAGCCCATAATTGATATTGTTTTCCGGCAGGAGGTGTTGGCAGATCTTGTGTGTTGATATAAACAACATGCGTTTGAGTATTCCAATAAACCATGGCCATAGCATTTGGCGACAACGGCAATCCTTTTAATAAAACTGGTTTATTGTATGGAGATTGAAGAAAAGACAAGTTGTTTTCCATCTCCTTAAACTGACTTTGTTGCACGTTAAAATCCTGTGCCAGTTGAACTTTATCTGCATTTAAAGCCACAATTTTTTGTTCGGCTTGTTGCCAGTTATTATATAAATAAAAATTAATTGCTGCACTCACAAAAAATAAGGTAACTGATGCAGCTATCAAATAACGCATATTCTCACTTGTTGCTTTAACTTGTTTTGCTGCAGGATGCACTATAATTTTTTCCTGAGTCTCGTTACTAATTTGGCTCAATAACTTTGCCTTCACACTGGCTGAAGGTTTATCAGCTGCATGCTCCGCATAATTTAAAAGTGCTTCTTCAATTTTTTCGATTTCAGCCCGCACTTCGGGATATTGACCCATCAACTTAAGCACCAATTCCGATTCTTCCGGTGTTGCTAAGCCCAGCACATAGCTTTCTAAAATACCTGACGATATGTAATCTTGAATTTCCACTAACTTTTAATTATTTTTTTTCTTAGCTCAATCATTGCTGACCTTATTCTTGTTTTAACGGTGCCAAGAGGAATATTAAATTCCTTTGACACTTCTTCATGAGTATATCCTTTAAAATATAACAAATCTATTATTTCAACAAACTCAGGTTTTAACTCCGAAATTGTTTCTTTCAAACCGATATGATCCACTTTTGTAGCTGAACTTGTTGAACTATTAACATCACTTACGGAATCTTCCAGGTTTTGGTTTTGCATTTGTTGTTTGAACTCCTGCGAACGATATTTATCAATTGCTGTATTGCGTGCTATATTAATCATCCATGTAAAAAGTCGACCCTTCGCCATTTCATATTGATCAATATTTTTCCAAATCTTTATAAAAACTTCCTGCAATATATCTTCAGCTATTGGAGTGTCGTTTACAACCTTTAAAACAATACCAAACAAGGCTTTATTATAATTATCATAAAGATATTCAAAAGCATTACGATCTTTATTTCGCAAAAGCGTAATTAATTCTTCTTCTGGTATGTGATTTTTTACTGACAAAAAAATTTAATTATTATACGTCTACAATTTTATTAAAAAATCTAATTACACATCTTTACTGAAGCACTAATTTTAATTGAATAATAACTTATTGGGTAACAAAATTAAATTGCTGCTTGCCCTAATAACACCACAGGATTTTCTAAAAATCCTTTGAGTGTATTTAAAAACTTAGCGCCTGTTACACCATCCACCACACGATGGTCGCAACTCAATGTCACTTTCATCACTTGTCCTGGTTGTACGTTTCCATTCTTTACCACCGGTATTTGTTTAATGGCACTCACGGCTAATATGCATGCATCAGGTGTGTTGATGATGGCGGTAAACTCTTCAATGTTAAACATGCCGAGGTTGGAAATAGTGAAAGTGTTACCTTCCCAATCCTGTGGTTGTAGTTTTTTATCCTTTGCCTTTTGTGCGAAGGATTTTACTTCACCATTTATCTGTGATAATGTTTTTTGATCAGCAAAACGAACTACGGGAACCAATAATCCATCCTCAACAGCCACAGCCACACCAATGTGAATATGATGATTGATTCGGATGCGATCGCCCAGCCAAGATGAATTAACTGCAGGATGTTGTTGCAACGATGCTGCTACCGCTTTTATCACTAAATCATTAAAAGAAATTTTTGCTGATGCAACTGCGTTGATACTTTCTCGAGCTTTAGTACACTCTTCCATATCAATATCCATAGTAAGATAAAAATGGGGTGCAGTAAATTTACTTTCTGACAATCTGCGAGCAATGGTTTTGCGCATTTGAGAAACCGGAATTTCTTCAAAGCTTTCCTTAGCATTTTGCAAATTCATTCCACTGGAAGCCGCAAAACCAGAAGGTTTGAACCAGTCGATATCACGTTTTACAATTCTGCCATGCTCACCAGTTCCTTTCAGCATGCTTAAATCAATTCCCTTTTCACCTGCTAATTTTTTAGCCAATGGTGATGCTTTGAGTCGTCCGTTGGCATCTGTTGAGTTTTGAGCTAAGAGTTCTGAATTATGAGTTGCTACAATAGGTTGAACAGCGGGAGTTTTTGGTTGAGGTTTAGCGGCATCCACCATAGGTTTTTCCGCCACCACTTCTTTCTTTACTTCTGCAGGTGCAGCAGCCGATTTCTTTTGTGCTTCTTCTAACAAAGGTTTAAAATCTTCTCCTGCTTTACCTAGAATGGCAAGAATGCTATCAACAGGTGCGGTTTTACCTTCTTCGATTCCACGATAGAGCAAAGTTCCTTCCTGATATGATTCAAATTCCATGGTGGCTTTATCGGTTTCAATTTCTGCAACCAATTCACCATTTTTTATAAAGTCTCCTACTTTTTTATGCCACTTCACCAAAACACCTTCGGTCATGGTATCACTCATTTTGGGCATTCGTACTAGCTCGGCCATTTTTTTTATTAGTTATTAATTTTGAGTTATGAGTTTGAAAAACTTCTTTTACAGTCGATTCATTTGCCTGAGAAGTTTTAATAATTGACGTAAGAATATTTATCAGCTCTTGAGCATTGTTTATATAGTTTGAATAATCAGCAGTAACTAATTTGCTTTCGTTTAGCAGTGTTAACTAGTATTTTGTTTCTCTTGCTTCCTTTGAAGCAATTATCATCTTATGGATAAAATCCCTTTTACTTGCAGCGGCAGTGGCTTCTTCAACATTGGCTCTAATGCTTGTTCCCGAACGTAATAATTGTTTTGACAAGATAAACTCTTTATGCTCTATTAGAAGTTTATACAAATTAATGATCTCAAATGCGAACTCAAATGACTTTTTTTGAATAATACTTTCTTGTTTCATGCTTCATATGTTATGAGTTATGAGTTGCTTTTCAATAGAAATCAGTTTATTTTAAAATCCATAACTCAAAACTCAACATTCAAAACTATTCAATTATATAAGGATAGTCCGTTTGCGAATAAACGTCTTTATACAACTCTGATGGATCGGGATAAGGAGATTCTTCGGCAAATTTTACGCTATCTTCAACAATGTCCATTACCCGTTTCATAATAACTTCCAATTCCTCTTCGGTGGTTAATTTATTATCCAGAATGGTTTTCTTTACCATGTCGATTGGATCTTTTGCTTTGTAACTTTCCACTTCTTCTTTGGTACGATATTTTGCAGGGTCGCTCATTGAATGTCCCCGATAGCGATAAGTATTTATCTCTAAAAATGTAGGACCTTTTTTTGCTCTTGCATTATCTACGGCTGTTTGCATTGCATCATGTACGGCTTCAACACTCATCCCATCAACAGGATAAGAAGGCATTTCGTAAGCTAAACCCAACTTGTAAAGATCTGTTACATTGCTAGTGCGTTCAACCGATGTTCCCATTGCATAAGCATTGTTTTCTACTACAAAAATCACCGGCAACTTCCAGGTCATGGCCATATTAAATGCTTCGTGCAATGCGCCTTGTCTCACAGCTCCATCACCCATATAACAAACGCAAACCCGATCGGTGCCATTGTATTGCTCAGCGAAAGCAATGCCTGCACCCAATGGAATTTGCCCTCCAACAATGCCGTGTCCTCCAAAAAACCGATGCTCTTTGCTAAACATGTGCATAGAGCCACCTTTGCCTTTAGAGCAGCCGGTTGCTTTAGCAAATAATTCAGCCATTACTTCGCGTGCAGAAATTCCTTTTCCTAAAGCATGCGCATGATCGCGGTAAGCAGTAATCATTGCATCATCAGCGCGAATAACACTAATGGCTCCGGCAACCACTGCCTCCTGACCAATATATAAATGGCAAAACCCTTTTATTTTTTGCATTCCATAAAGCTGCCCCGCGCGTTCTTCGAACTTGCGCATTAACAGCATATCCTCATACCACTTTAAATAGGTGGCTGTTGAGAATTTCAATTTACTCTTTGATTTGTTTTTAGTCTGCGTTTCCATTGAGGCAAAAATAGTACATCAAAAGTTATGAATGTTGGGTTATGAGTTATGAATTATTAATCCTAACCCATTAAAGATTGTCAGCGTTAAACATAAATGGTAACAAATGACTTATTCTGTGCGATATAATGTATTTGCCATTTTCGGCTTGCATAATTAGCCGCATCGGCTGATGATAGCGATGCTCATATTCAGCCATTACTTGCCTGCATGCTCCACATGGACCAACAGCCTGAGGATGTTGCTTATTTTTTTCAGCAAAAGCGTGAATAGCAATGGTCACAATTTTAACCCCTGGGTAATTAGCACCCGCTGCAAACAATGCTACCCTTTCAGCACAAAGCCCTGAAGGATAGGCTGCATTTTCCTGATTATTACCTTTTACTATGATGCCATTTTCTAAAAGCACAGCAGCGCCAACATGAAATTTAGAATAAGGGGCATAGGCAGTTTCGGCAGCAGATTGTGCTTCGAGCATCAGTTTCTTATCCGATTCCGGTAATTCAATAAAACTGGCATATTCTTCAAAATCATTTGAGTGCTGAATAATCTTCATATTTCGTTTAGTTTCGCCTGTCAATACTCTGTAAAAATAGCAGAATTAACTTGCATTAGAAATTAAAGATGAAGCACAACTTTAAATGGATTTTTTTATTGCTGATTCTTTGCCTTCCGCTTTTATGGTTAAATGTTAAAGACAGCGTTTATTGGCACGATGATTTTGCCTCTTACATTCACCAGGCACAAAATATTTGTGAAGGAAAAAAGCAGGGAGATATTGGCTTTATCTTCAACCCTCAATATTTTATGGGACCACCAGCATATCCGGTTGCATTCCCATTGTTGCTTGCCCCTGTTTATGCTATTTGGGGGCACAACATTCATATATATTTACTCGTAATGAGTTGGCTTTTGATTCTATTTGCTTTAGCAATGTTTGTTTTTCTAAGTACTTACATGAAGCCTGCTTATGCAATTATTTTCAGTTTAATAATTGCCTACAACCCAAATACTATACTGCTGAAAGGCGAAATTATGTGTGATATACTGCTCTCTTTTATATTGCTCATCAATATACTTTGTTACGAAAGATACAAAAACAAGGAATCAGTTTTGTATGCCCTTTTACTTGCCTTGGTAAACGGCTTTCTTATATCCATAAAAGGAACCGGTATTGCTTTTAGTGGCGCTATACTTTTAATAATAGCAATTCAATTTATGCAAAAACGTTCGAGACTATTTAAACAAGGTTTTGTTTTTAGAAACTCCATGACTACCGTTTTTGGTGGAGTTGCTGTTTATTTCTTATTTAACAATTTGTTGTTTCCAATTCCCAGTGGTGGTTTATTATTGTTTGTTAAAGTTTCAAAATCGAGCAGTTACCTAGATACTTTTTTGAGCAACCTTGACAATTATGTAACGCAATTTTACAATTTTTTCAACCCCGAAATGTGGGAATGGCAGGCATTTGGCAAACTCACCAGTGCCGTTTTACTTTCATTCGCATTGATCGGTTTTTTTATTAGGATCAGAAAAAAAATCGACTTGCGCGAAATCACATTTATTCTTTTTGCATTAATAGTGCTATTCTATCCTCATCAAGCTGGCATTCGATTTATATTTCCTATGCTTCCATTTGCGTGTTACTATATTTATTTAACTGCACAAAAATTAGTTGGAGTTGCAAATCAAAAATCCATCATAGCCATGCTTTGTGGCATATATATTTTGATACAATATTTGCCAGCTCTTAATAGTTTTATCGACAATCGTTTTGAAATAGTAAATGGCCCACAACGACTGGAAGCAAAGGAAACCTTTGAATTTATCAGAACTAAAACTAACTCGAGTGCAGTATTTAATTTCAGACGTCCTCGTGCGCTTGCACTTTATACTCACCGAATGTCGTGTTGCAATTTCCCTTGGGCGAAAGAGGTAAATGCATTAATGAATATCGACAGTTTAAAAGTCAATTATTGTGTTACCAATAATGAAGATGCTAACCCAGCACTTGACTCATTAATTAAAAACCAACCTGAATTATTTAAAGAGATTTGGAGTAACAGACAATATTCCATTTATAAGTTCAGATAAAAGAAATGAATCAGTGTTAAAATTTGCTTTACAACAATTATAATTGAATGTTGAAATGAAAACAATCATTGAAACACATAGGCTTCAATTACGTGAAATGAATGTTGATGACGCTCCTTTTCTTTTTGAATTAAATAATGACTCTGACGTATTAAAATACACAGGAGATGTTCCTTTTGTTAATGAAGAAGAAGCAAGAAATTTTTTGGTTAATTACGATCAATATAAAAAGTATAACAGAGGCAGATGGGCAGTAATTATTAAAAACACTAATGATTTTGCCGGCTGGTGTGGTTTAAAATACAGATCAGAAGATTATGAGACGGATCTCGGATTTAGATTCATGAAAAAATATTGGAACCAGGGCTTTGCTTCTGAAGCCGCACTTGCATCTATTAATTATGGATTTTCAATACTGCAACTAAATCGAATTATTGGAAGAGCAATGATTGAGAACAAAGCTTCAATCCGTGTATTAGAAAAAGTGGGAATGAAATTCGATAAACCAATTACTTTAAGCAACCAGAAAGCTGCATTATTTACTATCAGCAATAAATAAGCTTTGCACTGATTATTAAAGATCACTTTCCAGCAATCCGAAAATTAAAGAATCAATGTACTTTCCATTAAAATAAAAATTTTCTCTAAAAAAAGCTTCCCGTTTAAATTTACATTTTTCTAAAACTTTTATTGAGTTAGCGTTCAATGGATTTACATCAGCCATTATGGAATGTAATTCAAGTTTTTTAAATCCAAATAGCGCCACGGTATCTATTGCTTCTTTCATCAACCCCTGACCCCAAAATTCCTTTTTTAAAGCATAGCCAATCTCCGCCCGATTGTGCTCTACATCTATACGCCACATACCAATATAACCCACCACTTTTGATGCTGTTTTTTCAACCAGCAACCAGGTAAGTCCATTATGTTGAGCAAATGCTGTTTTTATTACTTGCAAAAACTGATCAATATCATCCAATGATTGTGCAGGTTTACGGTCAAGAAACTGATAAATATTCGGATCAGAACGCATGTAAAATAGTTCCTGTTTGTCAGCTTCTGTCAAATCGCGATAAGTTAAACGAACTGATTCGAGCACTGGAAAAGATTCAAACAAAGAGGAATTCATAACTTGTAAATATTTGTGATGTGTAATGTAAAATAAACTAGTTCCTGTAACTACATTTATTGATTGGGTAAATAAGTAAGAGAAGAATGATGTTTACTATTCAAAATACTTTTCGCCACTTTGATAAAGTCAGCCAACGAAATGTTTTCAATATTAGCCGATACTTCTTTCAACGAAAAAGTTTTATTGAAATAGAGCATACTTTTTGCCATTCCTAAAAGAAGATTCAATCTATTCTCTTGCGATATAACAATCTGACCGATCAATTGCTTTTTGTATTGGGCAAACTGACGTTCGCTCATTGGCTGCTCAATTAATTTTAACAATTCCTTATCTAACAACTGCCTCACTTTGCTAAAATTCTTTTTATCTGTTGCAAAATAAATATGAAATAATCCGGTATCGCTGTATGCGTGATAACCAGATTCAATGGTATAAGTATAGCCAAACTTCTCTCTTATATTGAGATTAAGCTTTGAGTTCATTCCGGGGCCACCAAGAATATTATTTAGCAAAATCAATGTATATCGGTTTTTATCAGAAAGGCTAAATGCAGGGCAACCTGTTATGTAATGAATTTGATTGGTGTTTTTAACTGCAGATAGATGAACCGATTTATTTGCCTTAAACAATTTTCTTTTAACAGAAATAGATTTACGTGAACCTTTTGAAAAATATTTTTCTGCAATTTGCATTACCTTCTCCTTTCCTACTCCACCGCCAACAGCAAAAATCATTTCACCATCGTGATATTGTCGTTTAATATATTCAAGAATATCCTTTCGTTTGAAATTTTGAACTGATTCAACGGTGCCTAATATTGGATGGCCTAATGTATGGCCCTTGAAGACCAAAGTTTCAAAATCATCATAAATCTGCTCGTAAGGAGTATCTTCATAAGCATGTATTTCATCTATCACCACATCCTTTTCCTTCTGCAGTTCTTTCTCCGGAAAATTGGCATTAAAAACTATATCGCTTATTAACTCAGCTGCTCGTTCAAGATCCTGATTCATAACAGTAGCGTGCAGGCAAGTTTCTTCTTTTGTGGTGTAAGCATTTAACTCACCACCTACAGTCTCCAAACAATTAAGAATATGATAGGCTTTTCGTTTCTTAGTACCTTTAAAAAGTGTATGCTCAATAAAGTGGGCGAGGCCTTCTTTTCCAGTTGATTCATCGCGTGTTCCTGAACCTAACATTAAAGCACAATGAGTCACTACACATTTATCGTCATGATTATATAAAACTTTAACACCATTCTTCAGTTTGTCTGTAAAAAAATATTGCATATAGGTGCAAACTTACCAAAGCTAATTAGATTGTTAGTTAAAATTATTATTTTGAACAAAAAAAACAAAGCACCACTTCCATAAAACCAATCATTGAGCTACCTTTGTATTCATGAAGAGAATGGGTTTGTTTTTGTTTTGTGTGTTTAGCAGTTTTACACTGTTGCAAGCAGCTTATCCTGACAGTACCCGATTCACTTATAAAATTCCTGCTAAAGTAAAAGTTAATAATGCCTTTGGTAATCCAGAGAGTAACAAAGGAACGTTAAGCAACAAATATGTATTATTTGATAGCTTACAGAATGTTATAAGCGTTTTGAATTCCCGAAATGACTCTTTGATAAACATAACCAAGGAACAAGAAGGCGAGTTAAAATCAATAGGAAGCCAACTAAAACAGTTGTCCGAAGAAAATAATAATATCTCAAATGAACTTTTAAGTGCGAATGATGATAAACTGAAATCTTCACATACAAATTCGATACTGTATATCTTCAATGTACTACTTGGTATCATTATGCTCATAGCACTTGTTTGGTTTATGGGTAGAAAAAAATCATTAATCGGAGATAAAGTTTCTGGAAATGGATTTGCTACAAATGGCAAAAAAGAAGCCTTTGCTCCTACTATAGATTATCAACTCGATCGTATTGAAAAACTTGGTAATCTTCGCGATAAAGGTTTGTTAACTGATGACGAATTCAATTTCCAGAAAAAACAAATTTTAGCTGAACGTAGTTAATGCAAAATTTAAACAGACAGTTTAGGTATGTAATTCCGGTTTTACTAATTATTTTTCTAATCACTTTTTTATCGCTGCTGGTTGCCATTCTTATTAGCACAGTAAAAAACATACCATTAGATTCGTTAACAAAAGACCCAACTGCAATTATGAATGCTCCTTTTTACATAGGTGCCTTTAGCAATATTGGTATTATGTTTTGGAGCGGCTCAGTAGCGTTATGCTTTTTTGCTGCATACAAACTTTACTTTATTCCACACTTAAAATCACAATATTATTTTATCCTTGGCTCTGGATTGGTTTCTTTAATGTTAGGTGTTGATGATCTTTTTCTGGTTCATGAATATGTGTTTCCTCATTATTTTTCCATTCCTAAAAATGCAGTATTCCTTACTTATGCTAACCTGATTCTGATTTATCTGATATATTTCAGAAAGCTGATTTTCGAAACAGAATATATTATTTTAGCCATCGCCTTTTGCTTTATGGGACTTGCTGCTGTAAGCAAAATTTTCCCTTTACCTATTCCAAAAGATACTTTTTTAGAAGACTCCTTAAAACTGTTCGGCATTGTAAGTTGGTTCACTTATTATTTCAGAACTTGCAACGATCTTACTAATCGAGCGATTAATTAATAACTAAAATTCGAGACAGTTAAAGTGAGCTTTTGATTTGCTTACTAATTTTAAAAAAAAACTTTACTTTTCCCACAACAACACCTACTAATCAATAAGCACAAAAAGAAATATTAATTACTAGATCAGTATTAAAAAAAGAAAAGTTAAATAAAATAAAAAGTCCCTCCGCTATTAGCGAAAGGACTAAGTTTGTTTAATACAAAAATTATTATTTCATTTTATTCACATGCAAAGCCAACTCCGATTTAAGGTTAGCAGCTTTGTTTTTATGAATAACTTTCTTCTTAGCCAATTTATCCAACATAGCAGATAATTCAGGAAGTTTCTTTTGAGCTTCTGCTTTATCAGTTATTTCACGCATATCGCGCATGGCGTTACGGGTAGTTTTTGCTTGATATTTGTTGCGGATACGCTTTGGTTCGCTATTACGGATTCGCTTTTCTGATGACTTATGATTTGCCATTTTTTTGAGTTTAATAATTATTATTTAAAAGCCAATGTTTAATATAATGTGTTGATAATAAGTTGTTTCAATTTTATTACACTAAACTTTAACCTTATTCAAGTAGCCCGTAGGGGAATCGAACCCCTGTTTCCTCCGTGAAAGGGAGATGTCCTAACCCCTAGACGAACGGGCCATGCTTTTTCAAGCGGAGCGCAAAAATAGATTTATTTGTTGAATTACCAACCTGTGTTTTCAAATAATTAAGCACATATTTGATTCGAGGCTAAAATTTATGATTTTGAGACACAAATTAACTCTTAAATCTCTCTGTTTGGATCAAATTGCTCTAAATAATCGCTTACTCTTTTCAAAAAACTACCTCCCAGCATGCCATCAACTACCCGATGATCGTAACTTAATGAAAGAAACATCAAATGTCGAATAGCAATTGCATCACCTTCAGGAGTTTCAATAACTGCCGGCTTTTTACGAATGGCACCTAAAGCCATAATTGCTGCCTGAGGCTGATTAATTATAGGAGTTCCCATTACGTTACCAAATGAACCTACGTTGGTAACTGTAAATGTACCACCTTGAATTTCGTCTGGCTGAAGTTTGTTTCCTCTGGCTCGGTTAGCCAAATCATTAACAGCCTTGGTAAGTCCGGTAAGATTCATTCGGTCGGCATTTTTTATTACCGGCACAATTAGGTTTCCGGTTGGCAAAGCGGCTGCCATACCAATATTGATATTTTTCTTTACCAATATTTTAGAACCATCAACACTCACATTTACCATCGGAAAATCTTTAAGTGCACGAACAATGGCTTCGATAAAAACCGGGGTATAAGTAATTTTCTCGTTCTCACGTTTTTCAAATGATTTCTTAACCCTTTCTCTCCACCTTACAATATTGGTTACATCAGCTTCTACAAAAGAGGTAACGTGAGGTGAAGTGTGCTTACTCATTACCATGTGATCGGCAATAAGTTTTCGCATCCGATCCATTTCAACAATTTCCACATCACCGCTTATCGAAACAGATGGAGCAGAAACAACTGAAACCGGAGGAGCAGTTGCAACCTGAGGCATTGAAGGGGCTACTGCCACTTTTATTGTCGGAGCCGATATTTTACCCGACTTTTTGGATTCAACATATGATAATATATCCTTTTTGGTCACTCGGCCTTCTGCACCGGTACCTGCAATGCTATCCAACTCTGATTGATTAATCCCTTCTGTTGAAGCAATTGTTCTAACTAAAGGCGAATAAAAGCGGTTTTCAGAGCTAACAACTTGTCTATTGCCAACAGACTCTACAATTGGTTGAAATACTGCCTCTTTAGCTGCAGCTATTTGAACTTCTACTGGCTTACTAATTACAGCTGAAGGTTTATCAATCGCCTCACCTCCTGTATTGATAATAGCAATTGCCGTACCCACCTGAACTATATCGCCATCATTAAATAACCTTTTGGCTAAAACACCGGCTGCCGTTGATGGTACTTCAGAATCAACCTTATCAGTAGCAATTTCTAACAAACTCTCATCCGCATCTATGGCTTCGCCTTCGTTTTTTAACCAGCGAATAATGGTTGCTTCGTGCACACTCTCCCCCATTTTGGGCATTTTAAGTTCTATCTGAGCCATATTGATTTAAGTGATTACCTAATTTCTAAAATAAAATGAATGTAGTTTTAAAGCTCACGAAAGTAGAAAATTCTTGAATCATAATGCGGACTTTGCAGCAGAATACTATTTCGTATAACCTGCAAAGAATTGAATTCAAATCTGTTTAGTCTGTTGAATCGTTTTTCTTTGCATGAAATAAAATAAACTTAAAATATTTTCTGAATTGATTCGTCCTCTTTGATATAATGGATACTTCAATCAGTTTTGATGCAAACATGACGGAACAGCAAAACGCTACAATCGGAAAAATTGTTAAAGATTATAGCAAGCGCCTTGGAGATTTTATTCGCCAACGTGTAGATGATACAGATGATGCTGACGATATTTTACAAGATGTGTTTTTTGAATTAACCGAAAGCTATCGTTTGGTGAAACCTATTGAACAAATAAGTGCTTGGCTATTTCGTGTTACGCGCAATAAAATTATCGACAGATACCGGAAACATAAACCTGTTTCATTAGAGAGTTTAAAAATTCAACAAGCTGAAGATGAAAATGATTTGTTGCTGGAAGAATTGCTGTTTATTACCGAGGATTCACCCGACAAAGAATTTGAACGCGATGTTGCCTGGCAGGCTATCGAAAAAGCGTTGGATGAATTACCTGAAGAACAACGCGAAGTTTTTGTAATGCACGAAATGGAACAAAAAAGCTTTAAAGAAATTGCTGAACTTACAAAGGTAAGTGTGAACACATTGATTTCGCGGAAGCACTATGCAGTAAAATTTCTTAGACTTAAACTAAGCAATTTATATGAAGAATTTCTTGACAATAATTAATATAAAAAAAAATATAAATATGATGAAAGCACGTTGGATTTTTAAAATGATAGTTGGTGGCACATTGATGGTTGCATGTTTTACTGCATTGGTAATGTGGTTATGGAATTTGATGATACCTGAATTGTTTAATGGACCAATACTTAGTTTCTGGCAAGCATTAGGTTTATTGATTTTGAGCAAAATTCTTTTTGGAGGAGGTGGGCATGCATGGCGAGGTCGCAGAAATTGCGGACCCAATAGATGGAGCGATCGATTTAAAAATATGACTCCTGAACAGCGCGAGCAAATGAAAGAACAATGGCAGCAGCGCTGCTCGATGTGGAAGAGCAAGCGTTCAGGTGGTGAAACGGCTACGAATTAAATTTAACGTTTATACTAAAAAAAGAAGAGTTCTCTATAATGAGAACTCTTCTTTTTTGAATCAATAAAAAAATAAAATAACTATTAAAATCGTTATTCCATCAAGTTAACCAATATCAAAACAAACCATGTATTTCGGCATTGATCTTATTAATAATCATTCCTAAGTGTTCAGGATTTTCAGCAAAGTTGATATCGTCAATATCTATTATTAGCACTTTACCAATCTCATATTCCGATATCCAAGCTTCATAACGCTCGTTCAAGCGTTTCAAATAATCAATACGAATTGAATTTTCATACGCACGACCACGCTTCTGAATCTGATTAACAAGTGCAGGTACACTTCCACGCAAATAAATCATTAAATCTGGAGGCTGAATAAAAGTACTCATCAGATTAAACAACTCGAGATAGTTATTAAAATCACGTGTGGTCATTAAACCCATTGCATGTAAATTGGGTGCAAAGATGTTGGCATCCTCATAGATGGTACGATCCTGAATAACTGTTTTGCTACTCTTACGGATTTTAGTAACCTGGTTGAAACGAGAATTCAAAAAATAGATCTGCAGATTAAAAGACCAGCGTTGCATGTCCTCATAAAAATCATTAAGGTATGGATTATCATCTACGTCTTCATAGTGAGGTTCCCACTTCATGTTTTTAGCAAGTAGTGTGGTGAGTGTTGTTTTTCCGGAACCAATATTTCCGGCAACAGCTATATGTAATACTTTTTTGTCAGTAGCCACGATTAGTATAAAAATTTTTCAGTGTGTCCAAAAGTATAAGCATCAATAATGCGTGGGTCTGATTTGTTGAAAACTTGTCGAATTAAAAACTAAAAACTTTTAATCTGTTTTTATCAGCAACATACAAAAGGCCAGCACTTACAAAGTATTTGCATTTATCGCAAGAGGCGGGCAAATCCATTTCATTGGTGTTACCTTTTCTTAAATCGATCGATGTCATTTTAGTAGCATTAAACATCACCAAATTATCACGCATCATTTGTATTTGAATAACATCATCCGGAATTAAAACCGGCTTGAAAAAACTTCCCAATTTATCAAAGACCAAAGCGTCTTTAACATTATTCATCACCAACCAATTATCTGATTCGATGAGCATATTCGCAGTAATTTTTTCGTTCACAGTTTTATTCAAATCATTACTGATGGATATAGCTTGCAGTAGATTATTAAATTTGGTGAGTCGTGATGTAATATTATCATATACCCAAAATCCTTGAACATCAGCGTTGCAAATAAGAACAGGATCCTGCAAATCTAAAGTTCGCAAATCAACAATACTCTGTTCGGCAAGTTTGTTATCCAGAATACGCATAGTTGCAAAAGGCTTATAAAAAACAAGCACTCGTAATGGGTCTCGCGCATCTATTGATGTGATATTGCCAAAATCTTTTCTACTGAACTTTGAAAGCACAATGCCCTTTGCATCCAGTTTAACTATTTCGGAACCACTGGCAGCATATATATTGCCCAGTGCATCAACCGACAACAAATCAGCAACTACATTTACTTCGAACAAAGCAGTGTAAACTGTTTGCGCTTGCATAACACCACTTATCAATAAAAATAGAATGATGAGTTTACTTTTCATGCAACCGTATTAATAAACATAAGAATATCATCTACAAATTTACGATTGTTTGAAAGCCGAGGAACTTTATATTGACCTCCTATTTTATCTTTTGATTTTAACCAGTTGTAGAAAGTACCTGAAGGCATTTTGTGCAAAACAGGCATTCGTAATACTTTATCATGATAGCGCTTTGCTTCATAATCGGAATTAAGTTTTTTCAATGCCTCATCTAATAAAAACACAAACTGATTCATATCATTTGGTTCTGTTTCAAACTCCACCAACCACTCATGAGCGCCAGCGGTTTGTGCTGAAAAATATACAGGCGCTGCAGTATACTCACGAATAACAGCACCCGTAATTGAACAACTTTCCTGAAGTGCTTTCTCTGCATTGTCAATAATCATTTCTTCGCCAAAGGCATTAATAAAATGCGCGGTTCGTCCTGTTATTCGAATACGAAACGGATAGAGTGAGGTAAATAGTATGGTGTCTCCAATTTTGTATCTCCACAGGCCGGCATTGGTGGTAATTACAATTGCATATTGCACATCTAATTTTACTTCGTGCAAACCAATCGTTTTTTGCTCAGCATTACCAAATTCATCCATTGGAATAAATTCATAATAAATCCCGTAGTCGAGCATCAGTAGCATCTCTTCTGAATTGCGCTGATCCTGTATACCAAAAAATCCTTCGGATGCATTGTATGTTTCCAAATAATACATGCTGCTTTTGGGTATTATCCTTTTAAATTGCTCACGATAAGGACTAAAGTTAACAGCTCCATGCACAAACAATTCGAGATTAGGCCACACTTCGTTTAATGTTTGTTTGCCACTTAACTCTAAAACACGATTCAACAAAACCAACATCCATGATGGAACACCTGCTAAGTTGGTTACGTTTTCATTCATGGTGATCCGGGCCATTTTTTCAATCTTGTCCTCCCACTCTACCATCAGCGCTACGTCAACACCAGGAGTTCTGAATATTTCGAACCAAAACGGCAAATTCTGAATGAGTATTGCACTTAGATCACCATAATAAGATTCATTGTTAAGTGAATTAATTTGCTGGCTGCCACCCATAGTAAGTAACTTACCGTTAAACAATTCTGATTCCGGTTTGTTGTGGAAATAAATACAGAGTAAATCTTTACCTCCTTTATAATGGCAATCCTCCAAAGCTTCGGGACTAACGGGAATAAACTTTGATTTATCATTGGTGGTGCCCGATGATTTTGCAAACCATTTTATTTCTGTTGGCCACAACAAATTTTGCTCCCCATTTTTTAATCGAAATATGTATGGTTTTAAGCTTTCATAATCCTGCAGCGGAACGCGTTCTTTAAATTGCTGTGCAGATAGAATGGATGTATAATCAAACTGCCTGCCCCATTCAGTGTAGCGAGATTGTGCAATTAATTTGCGTAATAAATCTTCCTGCACTTCGTGCGGATATTTAATAAACAACTCAATCTGGTGAATGCGTTGTTTAATAAACCATGAAAAAACAGAAGAGAGCAGAGCCATTGTTTGATTTTAGGATTTCGAGATTTAGGATTTCAGGATTTTCTTGTTTACACTAAACACTACTTTAAAGTGGATGCAAGTTTTCTTTCATTAAAATGCTTTTCTATTTCTACTTTAGTGAAAGCATTAAATGTTTGCTCTTTTGTCAACCCACCTTTTCGTGCAACACAAACACCATAATACATATCATGATAACCTTCTTTTTGATGTGCATCAGGATTGATGGAAATCATTACTCCTTTGCTTAAGGCATATTGAATCCAACGCCAATCCAAATCTAAACGATAAGGATGTGCATTCAATTCAATGAAAACACCATTTTCAGCACAGGCATCAATCACAGCTTTATGATCAATGGGATAACCTTCACGAGCCAGCAATAATCTTCCGGTTGGATGACCCAGAATTGTGGTGTATGGATTTTTAATTGCTGTTATCAAACGCTGTGTTGCCTTTTCTTCATTCATGCGTAAGTTACTATGAACTGAAGCCACAATAAAATCAAATTTCCGCAACACATCTTCATCATAATCCAATGAACCATCGTTTAAAATATCTGATTCAATACCTTTAAAAATATGAAACGGTGCAAGTTTTTTATTTAACTCATCAATCTCTTGATGCTGTTGAATCACTCTTTCGGGTTGCAAACCGTTAGCATAAAATGCACTTTTACTGTGATCGCATATTCCTAAATATTCATATCCCAACTCTTTGCAATAGGTGGCCATTTGTTCTAATGTGTGTATACCATCACTATAAGTTGAATGATTGTGGAGAATGCCTTTTAAATCTTTTAGCTCGACAAGTTTTGGTAATTTATTGTTTTGCGCCCATTCAATTTCATTTAAGCCTTCGCGCAACTCAGGTTCGATAAAAGGTAAATTGAATGATTGATAGATGGCCAACTCGCTTTCGAAATGTTTTACGGAAATATTTTCAATTATACTTTCGGTATCAATTAATGCTAAATGTTCATTACTACCTGTTGTTAAAAACAGCTTGGCGAAATAATTTTCCTTTTCAGCAAAATGAATAATAATTTTTAATTGATGTTTCGAAAAAAGTCGCAACGAACTTTCGTCAACTAATGTTTTTGTTTGATCAAATAATTCAGTTGACTCCAGTACACTATTTATATCATTTAAAGTAGCACCTGATATAATAAATTCAGCTGTGTCCAACACTTCGCACTTACGCCTTAAAGCCCCGGTTCTTGAAAACAGTATATCCTTACATTTTTTCAGAATACTTTTTTCCAATTCGGTTGCAAAAACATCAACACTCGCATAATGAAACAAACCCTTGTTGGAAATGGTAAATTCTAATGCCTTTAAAATTTGATCTTGTGTTTTTGAACCAAAACCTTTGAGTTCAATTAAGCGGTTTTCTTTGCATGCGTATAATAATTCACCTATCGTTTCAACACCTAATTCCTTCCACAGCACTGATACTTTTTTGGGTCCGATGCCTTTTATCCGCATCATTTGTATTACTCCTTCGGGCGTTAGGTCAATCAATCGTTGCAATTCGTCAAACGCGCCTGTTTTGAGTAAGTCAAAAATTTTGTGACTCAAACTTTTACCAATGCCATCCACTTTTTCGAGTTCAGCAGCCGTTTTATTTGAAAGATCTTCTTGCAATCGTTCCAATTTAAAAGCGGCTGATTGGTATGATTTAATCTTAAACGGATTTTCGTCATGCAGCGACATGAACCTGGCTGTTTGCTCTAATATTTCTGCTATATCCTGATTTGTCATGATTGTTTCAACGTTCTAAAAATAAAGAAGAAAGGATTAATTATCACAAAAGAAACAGAATATATTTGCTTTTATATTTCTGTATAAAATCCATGAAAGCAATTTGCGTGTTGATATTGTTTATTGTTATTTATTTTAATGCAGCTGCACAACTTTATACTATTTGCGACAGCATACAAAACAAACATCTTGGCAATAACCCACAACGCACAACAAAAGGTACGTTTTATGTTACCGGTGGCTACAACCTTGATTGGTATGCTAAGGGCACTATTCATTTTAAAGATTTAACAACGGATAATTACGATTTTAAACTCTCTAATGTTAAGGCTGTTGACCGAGATGGATTGCAGGATGTACTGCACGAAGACATCACAATTCCTCAATACTCGTTTCGCATTGGTTATTGGTTTAATAATAAATATGATTTAGGCATCGAGCTCAATTATGATCATGCAAAATATGTGATGCTACGTGATCAAAACCTGCATTTGAGCGGAATGATTGATGGTAAGGAATACGATCAGGATACTATTGTGGGCTCTAACTTTTTAACTTTTGAGCATAGTAACGGAGCTAATTTTTGTCTGGTTAATATTGTTAAGAGAGCGAATTTGCTGCATAGTAAGAACAACAAATTTTGGCTGGGTGCTGTTTTTAAATATGGCTTTGGATTTGTTTATCCACGATCGGATGTTACCATTTTTGGTATAAACCGAAATGATAAATATCATGTAGCCGGCTACATAACTGGTGTTGAAGCCGGCTTACGATTTGATTTCTGTAAATACTTTTTTTTGGAAACAACCGGCAAAGGAGTGTTTGCCAATTACACTAATGTATTAGTGACAGGCGAAGGCAGAGCCAAACACAAAGTGTATGGCTTTGAATATATTTTTCTTTGCGGGATTCAATTCCCGCTTTGAAAAATCAGTAACCCATTACGATTTTTTCGCCATACGTTTACGCTCATTATCATCGAGATAAATTTTGCGCATACGCAATGACTTTGGAGTAATCTCTAAATATTCATCCTTTTCGATATACTCCATGCTTTCTTCTAATGAGAAATTGATTTTAGGAGCAATACGAACGTTATCATCGCTACCTGATGCACGCATGTTGGTAAGCTTTTTTGCTTCGCAAACATTGATTACTAAATCATCGGGACGGATGTGCTCGCCAATAACCTGACCACCATAAATTTGCTCGCCCGGCTCGATATAAAAAGGACCGCGATCTTGCATACGATCAATTGAATAAGCAGTGGCCATACCTTGCTCTTTTGCAATAAGTACACCTGCGATACGACCAGGAATAGGCCCTTTCCAAGGTTCGAATGCTTTGAAACGATGTGCCATGGTTGCACGACCGGCAGTGGCTGTTAAAACACTACTTCTTAAACCAATTAAACCGCGTGAAGGAACAATAAATTCGAGGTGTTGTAAATCGCCTTTTGGCTCCATGATATGAAGTTCACCCTTTTTCTGGGTAACCAATTCAATTACTTTACCTGCTACTTCTTCCGGAACATCTACTGTTAAATTTTCGACCGGTTCGTGTTTGATACCATCTACTTCTTTGGTGATTACTTGTGGCTGACCTACCTGCAACTCATACCCTTCTCTGCGCATGGTTTCGATTAGGATGCTCAAATGCAATACTCCACGACCAAATACCAGATAAGAATCGGGACTGCCGGTTTCTTCTACACGCATAGCGAGATTTTTCTCCAACTCCTTATATAAACGATCGCGCAAGCGCTGTGAGGTTACAAAGCGACCTTCTTTACCAAAGAATGGTGAAGTGTTGATGGTGAACATCATGCTCATGGTTGGTTCGTCAACAGAGATGGGTGTTAGTTGCTCGGGATTTTCAAAGTCGGCAACGGTATCGCCAATTTCAAAGTCTTCTAAACCGGTTAAGGCGCATATATCGCCACAGCGAACTTCTTCTGCTTTTCTGCGACCTAAGCCTTCGAAGGTGAATAGTTCTTTGATGCGGTTCTTTTTAATGGTACCATCACGCTTTACTAATGAAACAGGTTGGTTTTCTTTAATTGTTCCGCGGCTAACGCGACCAATAGCAATACGACCTACATAAGAAGAATAATCTAATGAGGTAATTAATATTTGTGTGGTGCCTTCCATAAAAGGAGCCGGTGGAAAATATTCGATGATTTCATCTAAAAGTGCGGTGATATCTTCGGTTTTATCTTTCCAGTCTTTGCTCATCCAGCCGTGTTTGGATGAACCATAGATGGTTGGGAAGTTTAATTGGTGTTCGGTGGCATCTAAATGGTAGAAAAGGTCGAATACTTTTTCTAATACTTCATCGGGACGGCAGTTTTCTTTATCTACTTTATTGATTACTAAGATAGCGCGCTTACCCATTTCTAATGCTTTGCTTAATACAAAACGGGTTTGTGGCATGGGGCCTTCAAAAGCATCTACTAATAATAATACGCCATCGGCCATGTTTAAAACACGCTCTACTTCGCCTCCAAAATCGGAGTGACCAGGGGTGTCGATGATGTTGATTTTAACATCTTTATATACTACTGACACGTTTTTAGCTACGATGGTGATACCGCGTTCGCGCTCTAAATCGTTGTTATCCAATATTAATTCGCCAGCATTTTGGTTGTCGCGAAAAAGGTGAGATTGATGAAGAATTTTATCAACGAGGGTTGTTTTTCCATGATCAACGTGGGCAATGATGGCAATGTTACGGGTACTTTGCATAGTAAAATTTAAGGGCTTTTAATTTTGAGAGCGCGAAGATACGGCTTTTTGGCATGGGATGTACTTAAAACCTGTGGTAAAAACAAGTTATCTAACGATTTGATAATGTTGGGGATGGATGTATTGGTAACGAAGGTGTGTGGATAGACTTATATTGATGGCATGAATGGGTATTGGGCCACTGGCGATTGGTAAAAAACGGTTGGGTACCCGATTCGAATTCAGCCGATACAGGTGTTCTTTCCACCTGCATCAAACATTGAATGCTGTTGGTGGAAGGAACACAAACAGCGGCAGAAATAATTACTTCCTGTCATTGCTTTCATGTTCTTTGCGTTTAGGAAGAAGTGAGAAAGTGAACTTATCCAATTTGTATATTATTCCCAAAGTTAGTGTTATATCTTTTGTGCTTAAAAATTCAGCATACGAACCGAATCCCTCATTGGCAATATTGGAAATACCTCTGCTATAAGAATTGTTAATGGTCATCTTAAATTTATTTTTGATTGGAATTTCCAAACCAATGCTTGAAAACAATCTTACGTCAACGCTATTAAAATCAGATTTTGCACTGCCTTCATCTGTCCAGCTATCATGATTTCCTGAAATGTCGTAAGAGTAGGAGTATCCACTTACCTTAGAGTTTATTAAATAACCAAAAGCGGGTCCAACACTAAAATTAAATGTGAAACTTTTTCCAATAGATAATTCTGGAAAGATTGAAACATATAAATAATTTAAATTGTAATGGTCTTTGCGCACCACTTGTCCTCCAAGCCCACCATAACTTGCTTCTAAGTCCAACACTTTGTTCACAAAAGAAATTTCTGAACCAACATTTACATTTTTGTGGTTCCTTGGTTTAAGAAATGCTGTGATGCAATATGTAGGATGAGAATTATATTCTCCAGAATAGTGTGGAGTTTCTGATTTGTCAAAAAACACCGAATTGTTATAACCACCAGTTAATCCAACTATTGATTGACCATGGGAAATAATTCCAGTCGCTGTGAGTATAATCAATGTCAAAAAAATGTTTGGCTTCATTCTAAAGTTTGTTCAATGCTCTAACGGGCGGAGTCGCGTATTGCTTGCGTATAACATATAAATATAAGAAGGTTTCTTCAGCCGATGCAGGTGTACTTTCCACCTGCATCAAACATTGAATGCTGTTGGTGGAAGGAACACCAACAGCGGCAGAAAAATAGGGAGTTCGAAGCACCACTGTTTGTACTTGGTGCATCTTTTGTTTGAAACACCAATGTTTGTACTTGTACCCAATGCCCCATTTTTAAAAATTGCGTTAATCTAAATGTTATCGGCTGCTCTTTTGTCTGTATTCAATATCGTATGCAATATAAAAATTCGTGGGCATTCCTGCTCCATATCCTGATGAAGATTGGTCTCTACTGTAGTCCATAGGTGTCGAGCCCTCAATTAATTCGATGGGCAAGTATTCTGTATGACAGATTTCAACCCATTTATTAAATTCTTCATCCCTTTTATAAAACGCCAAACAAGCTAACTTTCTTGATTGCTCATTAAGCTTGCTATCAAAAATCTCTATTTGAAATCCAAATACTTTATCATTCTTTTTTCCAATTGTAACTATTTTGCTTGTAGTGACTTCAATTGGTATCATAAATTCTTTCGGTTGTTCATACTTCAAAGTATCTGATTTTAATTCAACATAATGGACACGAAGTTTGACTTCATATTTTTGAGCGAATGTTAAACAAGGAAAAATGATAATAAGTAAGAGGCTTATTTTTTTCATGAGAATTATTTAGAGTTGCCGATAATCGAGTCACGCAGCGGAGTTTCACCGCTACGTTCTCACAGAACTGTACGTGAACCTCTCGATTCATACAGCTCTTCTTGTTCAGTCACCAATGTTGTGATACATTATG
>JANNXV010000215.1:0-13121 GCA_031409815.1 Bacteroidota bacterium | reverse complement strand
TGGGACAATGCTAAGAAGAGTTTTGAAGAAGGTGTTGAAATAAACGGCCAGATGTATTACAAAGGTTCGGAGCCACATAAAGCTTCCGTAACTGGTGATACAGTAGGTGACCCCTTTAAAGACACTTCAGGTCCATCAATGAATATTCTTATCAAGTTGATGTCAATTGTTTCTTTGATTATTGCTGCTTATTTATAAGTAGGATTAAACTAAAATTAAGGGGGCGCAAAGTCGCAGAGAATTTCTCTGATACTTTGCGCCTCGTTGTTTTTTTATATTTGGATATTCTAAAACAGATGGCCTCGCGAAAAATTATCCCAACTTTTAATATTTATAAAACGCTTGATCATAATGATCCTTTCATCTTTTCAATGCTTGAAGAGGCTTATCTTACATACGATTCATCAGCTCCTCATCGCCACAACTATTATGAATTAATTTTCTTTAAAACGGGCGGAGGCTTTCACGAAATCGATTTTAATAATTACTCTATTCAGCCAAACTCCATGCATTTTGTTTCGCCTGAGCAAGTGCATTTACTCAAACGTAAGCCGCAGGCTACCGGTTTTGTGCTATCATTTACCAAAGATTATTTTTTAGAACACCTATCACTCCATTCTTTCAATGAACGGTTGTCGTTTTTTAATCAACAATCAGCCAAACCGATAATTCAAATAAAAACTATTGCACAGCAAAAAGAAGTTTATGAACTTATTTCTAAAATCCAATCAGAATATCATTTATCTAACGAAGATAGAAACAATGCTATCGTATCCTACTTGTCGCTATTATTAATTGCGGTAAGAAGAATCTATCTTTCTTTAAACCCTGATAACAAATCCCTTTCTACTCGTGCTGAGTTGACTAACAAATTCAACACACTAGTAGAAACTAATTTCAGGCAACAAAAATCTGTAGCTTCATATGCAAAACAATTAAACATTACTTCCGGTCATTTAAGTGATACTATTCAAAA
Source organism: Bacteroidota bacterium (assembly GCA_031409815.1). Classification (GTDB taxonomy): domain Bacteria; phylum Bacteroidota; class Bacteroidia; order AKYH767-A; family OLB10; genus JANLUX01. The sequence goes on along the minus strand of JANNXV010000215.1, from coordinate 12,145 downwards.
GGATACTGGTAAAACTGCCAGTCAAATTATTCATGACCGAATTCTTTTGGAAGCAAAACGACTACTTTTTCATTCACTAAAAAGTATAAAAGAAATTGCGTTTGAATTGAATTATGATAATCCTTCTTACTTCAATCGGTTTTTTAAAAAGCAAACCAATAGTACACCTGAGCAGTTTCGTCAGCAAAACCGCGAAAAGTATCATTGATGCCTCAATTTTGCTATTGACCCTACCATTCAAAGCCAATAACTTTGGAGTTGTATTATTACAAATCAAACTTTAAATTTTTATAAAATGAAAAACGCTCTCATTCTTCTGATAGTATTGGCATTAAACACAAATAAAAGTAGTGCGCAAAATGTTCCAACGTGGACACATGATATGAATAACCTTCCCGACACGGCAAATCTTTTTCCGGTACGAACCTTAAACGATGCCAGCAATAATATTTATGTGTTGAGTAATTTCCAAAAAGCCGTTTCGGCAGGAGTTAATGACTATAAAGTCTATTTAAGAAAGTACAATGAGTTTGGTGTTGTTTTGTGGACAGTTATTTATGACAACAACGGAAATGGAAAACCAAAGGGCTATGATTTAGCGATAGACAATTCAGGTAATTGTTATGTTGCAGGCGCATTTATGGCAACGCAAAATATGAAACCTTTACTTTTAAAAGTAAGTTCATCAGGCAATGTCTTATGGCTTCGCGATTCAACATCATCTTTCAACAGCGCCAGTTTTGATCAAGTAATTTTTAAAAACAATAAGCTTTTTTTGAAATCAATTCATGGTATAGCAAGGTTTAATTTAAATGGAACTGAAGAGTGGGTAACACCCTTGCCAGCTGGGAGAATGGTGGTTGATAATGCCGGACAAGTTATTACCACCACTTATTTTGGAAATCCAACAAATATTGTGCGGCTTGATGCAAATGGAGTAATTAACTTTTCGGCCGTTTCTATCAATGCTGATCGCTTGGCAACTGATTCAGAAAATAGCTTTTACCTATTGAGTAGTTATCCGCAATATGAATTAGTAAAGTTTGACAGTGCAGGAATTTTTCAGTGGAGTAATAATAATTTTCCGGTTGCACCTCCTTTTGGCGATATTGGTTTTGAAGTATTGACCGATTTTAATAATGATGTAATTGCAGTTGGTCTTTCGGGATACATGTATAAGTTCACAAGCAGTGGTACGCAGCTTTGGAGCCAACCGATTTTTGATCTTGATAATTACCTTATCGCTGCAAAAATCAGTTACAATAATTTTATAGCGATAGCAGGAACTTCCAATGGTTTTGCAGGATATGATATGAAAGTGGCATTATTTAATCTCAATGGTGATGAAAGTTGGTCGGGTTATTATAACAGCAATAACACACAAGAATTTACTGTTGATTTCACCATTGATAATTCAGGTGTATATGTAATTGAAGATAGCATAAGCAATACCCTGCTTGCAAAATTCGAGAGTCCATTTCTGGCAAATGCCATTGACTATAGTTTAATCTGTGTATCCGAAGTGGAGTATGATACATTGCATCCGGAACTGATTCATATAACAGTTTACAATGGTAATTTATCTCATCTTAACTATCCTTCAGTACAATTAATTTCCCCAACCGGTGATACTATTAGTAATATTTACAATCTGGTAAATTTCTTTGCACATATAAGCAACCAATATCAAACCTATACTGATACTATTACAGTTGCAGGTATTACAGATTTCAGTAACTATAGTTTTTTAATAAGCGAAGGATTTGGAGATACAACTGTTTCTATCGGATGGTGTCCTGTTACCGGTATAAAAGAAAACGCGGTTTCCGATTTTAGCCTCTATCCTAATCCAGCTAATGCTATAATTAATATTCAAAATAGGGAAGGGCTTGAAAAGGATTGTCAAGTAGAGATCTTCAATATGTTAGGGTCAAGAGTGTTGCAACAAGAAATCGTCTTCTCCTCTAATTATGCAATTGATGTTTCAAATTTTACAGATGGTGTCTATTTACTAAGATTGAGCACTCAAAATTCTGTGCGGCAGTTAAAATTTATTAAACAATAATTGGCAGCCGGTCTAAAATGAAAAAACCTCCCGTTTTATGGGAGGTTTTTTTAACGTTAATTAATACAAATCTTATTGCACTTTTTTCACGTTTACTGCATTCTGACCTTTTTTGCCTTCCACAACATCATAACTTACGATATCGTTTTCACGAACACGATCAGTTAATCCACTGTGATGAACAAAGATCTCTTTGTTTGTTTCATCCTCTAGGATGAAGCCGAAGCCCTTCGATTCGTTGAAGAACTTAATTTTTCCTGTAGCCATTGGTAATAGAATTAATTTAATTAGTGGTACAAAACTAAAAATAAATTAACACGAACCAATACCTGCGAAAAATTAATTTTACCGTCAAATTTAAGCGAACATGCAAAATCTATCAGAAATTTCAGGAAATATAGTCGATGTTTTAAATAATCGTATCTACACAGGAACCATTCATATCGTTGATGGCATCATTCGATCTATCGAAGAAAATACTAATTCCTACAACAATTTTATTATGCCCGGGTTTGTTGATGCACACATTCACATCGAAAGCAGTATGCTTACCCCTTATGAATTTGCACGTGTTGCTTTGCTACATGGAACAGTGGCAACCGTGAGTGATCCGCATGAGATTGCCAATGTGTTGGGATTGAAAGGTGTTTACTATATGATGGAAAATGCAAAAGGCGCCATGCTCAAATTTAATTTCGGTGCGCCATCGTGTGTACCAGCAACCACATTTGAATCAGCTGGTGCTACTCTATCTGCTTCTGAAATTGATGAATTGATGCAACGTGACGACATTCTTTATTTAAGCGAAATGATGAATTACCCGGGTGTGTTATATAAAGATGCGATGGTGATGGAAAAAATTGCTGTAGCAAAAAAATACAACAAACCTATTGATGGACATGCTCCTGGATTGAGAGACCAGCAAGCAGCGAACTATATTGCTGCAGGTATCAGTACCGATCATGAGTGTTTCACGCTTGACGAAGCATTGGATAAAATAAAATACGGCATGAAAATTTTAATTCGCGAAGGTTCTGCTGCACGAAATTTTGATGCGCTCTATCCTTTGCTTAAAGACCATTACAATGAGTGTATGTTTTGTTGTGATGATAAACATCCTGACGAACTTTTGCTCGGTCATATTGATCAGCACGTGAAACGTTCGGTAGCTTTGGGTTTTGATGTGATGCAGGTGTTGAAAGTTGCATGCGTAAATGCTGTAAAGCATTATAAACTTAAAGTGGGCCTTTTGCAAAGAAATGATTCAGCCGATTTTATTGTGGTCAACAACCTCAAAGATTTTAGTGTGCAGCAAACTGTTATCAATGGAAACATTGTGGCTGAAAATGGTAACTGCTTTTTACCCAAACGATCACATCAAATCGTCAATCATTTTAATACTACTAAATCTACAGCAACCGATTTCGCTATCAAAGCAAAAACCGATACCATTAATTGCATAGTTGCACATGACGGACAATTAATCACCGGCAATGAACAGATAAAATGCAAAATCGAAAATGGTTTTGCTGTGGCAGATGTTTCAAAAGATGTGTTAAAAATGGTGGTGGTTAATCGATATCAGTCTACAAAACCATCCATTGCATTCATAAAAAATTTTGGATTAAAATATGGAGCTATTGCAAGCAGCGTTGCACACGACTCGCATAACATCATTGCCATTGGAAGTAATGACGATGATTTATGCCGTGCGGTTAATCTCTTAATTGAAAACACTGGCGGTTTGAGTGCAGTAAACGGGAATGATGAATTGGTGATTGCACTACCCATTGCAGGATTAATGAGTGATAAAGACTGCGAAACCATAGGACAACTTTATGGCACCATTGATCGCAAAGCAAAGGAATGGGGTTCCACTTTAAGAGCTCCATATATGACGCTTTCTTTTATGGCATTGCTTGTAATACCTCAATTAAAGTTAAGCGATAAAGGATTGTTTGATGGCTGGGAGTTTAGGTTTACAGAGTTGTTTGTGTGAACATAAATGTAAAACAAAATTGTAGAATGGTAAATGATTAGTTATTTTGACTGAAATAATTTATTATGCCATCAAATTAATATTTTGAGAAATCAATACTTATTGCACAAAAAAAATCGATAGTTAGTTTTTTCTTGCCTTCAATTTACTACCATCATTTGTTGTTATTTCAAGCTCCTTTGCATCTGAATTAAAAATCACACTTGTTTCAGTTCCTTCATAAAAAAACTCCGTTTCAGATAATGCAATGAGTCTGAATTTCGGGCCTCCGTCACGCTGTATAAAAAGTGTATGATTGTCCAATGTAACTGTACGAATGCCATATTTACCTGCATAATATTCAAGTACAGTTTTATCGATACAAACAGGATTACTCTCGGATTCTTTTGTTTTTATTAATAAATCCAGTTTAGTTTTCATAGCAAAATCGGCTGTGTTAACTTTAATTTCCTTTAACACTGCAACTATTGCATTTTGAGAGGTAGATTCTATATCTGGCTTCACACCAATTCCTTCCCAATTCGTTTTAGTATAAGGGTTAACTGCTTTTGCGTAAGGAATACGTGCAATGAAATTATTCGAAAGATCGTATCCATTTACCGGATGCGCACCACCTCCTGTGGCTTCACCCACAATCGTTGCACGTTTCAAACTTTGCAAATCGTAAGCAAATTCTTCGGCTGCAGAAAATGTGTAATTGCTGGTGAGAATATAAACCGGTTGGGTTACCATTTTTTTTCCACTCACTTTTGTAACCCTCCACTCAATAAATTTAGAATTCTTTCGCTCCTTTAATGTATTTACTACTGTTCCTTCTTCGCTTATAAAATAACTGCAGATGTATGCAACTGTTTCCGGGTCACCACCACCATTATCGCGCAAATCAATAATTATTACATCACTATTTGCAATAAAACTCATAGCAGCATCTATGGTATTTTTTGTCTTCTTTAGTTCCCAAAAATCATTGAACTTTACATAACCAATATTTAGTGGAAGAATGTCGGCTTTAACAAAACCATAATTTTCATATCGCATAATCTCTTCTCGTAGCTTTTCGATTGCTATGCTATCTCCTACTTGTTCCTTTTGGTCTGAATAGCCAAATCCCATATGTTTATCATTACTCGCTTTCCTTAAATCTATTGTTACAGCTCTCGCAAAATCAAACGGATTGGTGAGAGAATCATAGGCCTTGCTTTTCAATTGGTTAAACAAATAAGAATTAATCGCTGGTATGTTTTCCTCTAAAATATACTCTTCCTTAATTGTTTTCACCAATTCGTTAATAGCGGTTTTGCGCACATTTGCATTTATTATCGGTTGTGCTGATGATTGTGAAATCCAAAACAATAGACATACAAAGTATTTTATTTTCATATTGATCATAATGCGATTATTAAATACATTAACAAATAAACACACAAAACAGTTAAGTGGTAGTTAATCTATAGTTAACCAAAATAATTATGACAGAGTTCCTACAAAGTAATACGACTACTTCAACTTCTTCAACAAACTGGTTTTGCTGCGTATCCATTTCGGCAATAATATAGCACCGATAATGATATACGGATAATAACTAAGCGAACGCCACAACAAACTTAAACTTGGTGCAAGGCCTTTGGTAATAAATTCTCCCAGAAAATCGGTAAACATATATTCTGCAATTCCACTTCCGCCCGGTGTGGGACTCAACAAAATAATAATTCCCATAATTACCTGTTTGCCATACACCACAAAATCTTTGAGTGGCGCTTGTTCGTGAAAAGCATGAATTAGAAAATTTACAATCGAATAGCGTGCAGTCCAGGATGCAAAAGTTGATCCTAACGACCACATCCAATAGCGCATGTTTTTATCTTTTAATCCTTCGGATGCTATCATCAATTGATCTCCTGTGGTGATTGCTCCTTCCTTAAATCGATTTAGCAACGGCAATGAGAAAAGGCGGATAAGTGCCGTGCGTATTAAATACGGATTGATAAAGAGTGCATACGCTACTAACAATTTATAACCAAGAATTAAAAAATACATGATCCAAAAAGAATAGAAAATACTTTTTCCTAAAACACTGCTCATGTGTATGCCTGAGAACAAGGCTTCTTTGCCTGCGACTAAATAAACAAACGGAGCCATTAATACCAGAAAAACGCCATCTAAAAAAGAAGAAAACAAAATTGCAGTAATGCTCTTACCCATGTTGATTCCTTCGCGATTCAAAATAAAAATTGCGAAAATAAAACCTCCACCAATAATACCAGGAGCCAGTGCTGATGCAAACTCCCATAACATTATTACAATAAAAGCACGATACCAGCTCAGTTGATTGTCAGTAAGTACTCTAATGCGAATGATATAAGCAAGGTCGCGAATAACAAGCATGAGTACTGCTGCAGTAAACCAGGCAGAGGATGTCCAAGTCCAATAAATATTTTCAAAAACAGAAGCGTCAAACTCACGAAAAAAAATCCATGCTGCAACACTTAATCCGATTAATACAGGTAATAGAATTCGCTTAAGCGAAAAATGCCTGAGTAAATCGGAGTGTTCAGTTTGCATCTTCTGGGTTCAGCATTTTATCAGGTGCTGCTTCAGGTGTGCTAATAACAAAATTGTTAAATCCATCACCAACAAAAATTAATAGTGTGCGATTTTGAAGCAATTCGAGCAAAGCAAGAAATGTAAAAACTGCATGAAGCTTACTGGTGCACTCTTCAAAAACCTCACTGAAATTAAGCAGTGGCTTTTTATGTAGCCTTGCCTTAATATAATCCTTTTGGTTGTCGATGGTAAATGGATATTGAACAACCGTATGAATCACACGGTTTTGTATACCATCAAAACGGTGCATTACTTTCTCAAAAGTTGCTATCAGTTTATAAAGTGTAAGTGCATTCAACTCGCCTGCATAACCTGACTCGGTGCTGACAGCCATCTTAGCCAATTCCTGCTGCACATTACCTCGTGCAAAACGTTGCAATCTTTCTTCTTCGAGCACACGTAAGTCTTCAGAGGCTGCTTTAAATTGTTTGTAATCCAACAATTGTCTGATTAAATCATGACGTGGATCTATTTCATTTCCTTGTTCATCTTTTTCATAACGCGGCAATAACATTTTTGCTTTGATACGCATGAGCGTTGCTGCCACCAAAATAAATTCGCTGGCCAGCTCAATATTCATCGACTGCATTTGATGCAAATAATCAAAAAACTCGTTACTGATTTTTGCAATTGGAATATCATGAATGTCTAACTCGTCTCGTTCAATAAAAAAAAGTAGCAGGTCAAACGGCCCTTCAAAATGTGGTAATTTAATTTCAAAACTCATTGTGGTATTTATGCTTTGGATATTTTGGATTTAGACTTATCAAAGAAACAAATTTTTAAGCGAATTAAAAAGATTAGCGTGTTAATGCTAACACTTTGACATGACTTGCAATAATTTCAGCTATTTGAGGAAAAGTGCGTTCTGCTATATCGCTATCGCGGCTTGTGTCAGAGGGGAAATAAGTATGCGCCAAGTTTCCATCTACTTGAACGCCCTTTGAATTATAAATTGAGTAACTAACAATTACTTCGCGTTTATAAACATGGCGCGAAATATCAATGCAATTATTGTAATTGGTTTTTATTTCAAACTGATTGATTAGTAAAAACAAATCGGCACCATATTGCTTATTTAGTTTTTCAAACAGTTCTTTGTTTTTGATGGTGGCATTCATGTATTTGGCATCGCCCTGAACGGTGATGTATTGAGGTGCAACCTTTGAGTCAAGCGTCTTTTTACTATTACCTGAAGAAGTATTTTGTTTGATGCTTTTGGTCTGTTTTAACTTCATTGGCTCAGCATAATCAAAATTGCACTGACCGTAAATTTCACCAGTTGATTCGAGTGCAGCTTCTGTTCGAGCACCCAAAAGTGAATAGCAAGGTATTATTTGTTCGACTTCAGCTGCAATTTTGTTGTCAAGACTTTTTCGCATGTAGTTGCGATAATCTTCAGCTTTTTTTTCGCTTTGCTCCAAAATGTCTTGCTCTGCATCGCTTAGATACATCATAGGATCAAAAGGCACCAATAATAACTTATGATAAACTAACGAGTCTTTTGCAAGTGCATCCTTTTGGGCAAAAGTTCTTTGATTTATAAAAACAAAAAATAGTATTACCAAGAGCAAACGAATCGTTGACATGGTTTAATTTATTATATGTTTCCACACATCATTGCCTACTGCAAAAGCCATCAGCGAAAGCAAAATTACCATACCCACAATTTGTGCGCGCTCCATAAATTTATCGCTGAATTTCCTGCGTGTAATACTTTCTAGCGCCAGAAAAATAACATGCCCGCCATCCAAAGCCGGTATTGGTAAAATATTCATAAAGGCTAATACCATCGATAACAAGCCGGTGATAGCCCAAAACCTTCCCCAGTCCCAAACTCCTCCATAAATCTGTGCAATTCCAATGGGGCCTTGTACCGAATCAGTTGCTTTTTCTTCTCCTGTAAAAATTTTTCTTAATCCTTTTGCATTTGAAACCAGCGCTTCTATTGCATCACTATATCCAAATGAAAATGCACTGGCTAAGGTGTATTGTTTTAACTGATAACTCGGATTTGGCTGTGATGATGCTTGGTATCCAACACCAATCATTCCTTTATCATTCACACCACATTCGATCGGAATTGTTTTTTTATCTCTTTCAATCGTTAATTGAATGGCTTTTCCTTTGAGGTTGGTTAATTTATTTTTTAAATCGTCATTATCAAGAATAGACTCGCCACCAATGGCTACAATAACATCGCCCTTTTTCAGGCCTGCTTTATCGGCTGGATCACCGGGCACTATTTCAGAAACATCGTATTTTAGAAAACCGGTGCCAATAAAATTCCATCGTCCTTCAGCACTAATGGTTCGATAAAAATTATCAGGTACTTCCACTTCAATAGTTTGACCATTGCGTTCGGCCGTTACAGTAGCACCAAACAACACTCTTGAAGAAGTAACATCATCAAATCGTTCGAATGGCTTGCCATTAATGGCAATAATTTTATCTCCATTTTGAAAACCTAGTTCTCGACCAAGTTTGTAAGCATATATGCCTGTTGTCTTATTAACTTCAGCTAAAGGCAGATACTCTTGTTTGAAATGCAATAAATTGAATGAGAAAATAGCAATACCCAAAATCAAATTCATGGTAACCCCAGCAAGCATTACTATTAAACGTTGCCAGGCTGGTTTGCTACGAAATTCCCAGGGTTCAGGTTCTGCTGCTAGTTTTTCGGTATCCAGACTTTCATCAACCATACCAGCAATTTTAACATAGCCGCCTAACGGAAGCCAACCGATTCCGTATTCTGTATCCCCTTTAGTAAAGCTGAAAAGTTTAACTCCCCATGCATCGAAAAAAAGATAAAATTTTTCTACTCTGATACCGAATGCGCGTGCGGCAAGAAAATGCCCCAGCTCATGTAATGTTACCAGAATAGCCAAGCCCAGAATTAATTGAGCTGCCATTATTAGTCCTGTCATTGTATTTTTTGTTGAATTTTGTTTGTGATAAGCGTTGGAAATAAGATGTTATTGCTTAAGCCAAACGTGCGGGCGAAATTACAGCTTTTTTAGTGTCTAAAAGTGTTTCACCAAAGAGTCTGGTCTCTTTATCGGTTTGTAAATAATCATCAACAGTACATTTGTTAATAAATTCTACTCTATTTAAGCAACTTTCAATGATTTCAGGAATATCAATAAAAGCAATTTTATCATTAAGGAAAGCAGCTACAGCAATTTCATTGGCTGCATTTAATATACAAGGCATGTTGCCTCCCCTTATCATAGCTGTTTGAGCTAGAGATAAACAACGAAATGTTTTTAGATCAGCCGGCTCAAATGTAAGCTGTGGGTATTTTAAAAAGTCGAAACGCGGAAAATCGGTTTTAAATCTGTTGGGATAAGTTAATGCATACTGAATTGGTAATTTCATATCTGGTAACCCCATTTGTGCTTTCATACTTCCATCCTTAAACTGAACAATAGAATGTATAATACTTTGAGGATGAACAATTACATCAATTTGTTCAGGTTGCAAATTAAAAAGCCATTTAGCTTCAATCATTTCCAATCCCTTATTCATCAGGCTGGCCGAGTCGATAGTAATTTTTGCACCCATCGTCCAGTTGGGGTGTTTGAGTGCTTGTGCTTTTGTAACCAAAGCCAATTCACTTGCTGTTTTACCTCTGAAAGGTCCACCAGAAGCAGTTAAATAAATTTTTTCGATAGGATTGTGAAACTCACCAACCAGACACTGAAATATGGCGCTATGCTCTGAGTCGACAGGATAAATATTAACTCCCTTTTCTTGAGCCAGTGCAGTAATTAAATCGCCTGCAACTACTAATGTTTCTTTGTTTGCTAAAGCAATGTTTTTTCCGGCTTTGATAGCTGCAATAGTAGGTTGCAAACCTGAAAAACCCACCATGGCTGTTAAAACAGTATCTATGGTTTCGCTGTCCATTAACTGAACAATAGATTCGTAGCCGGCAAATACTTTGATATTGTGAGGTTCTAAAGCCTGATTTACAAGCGCATATTTTTCTTTATTACCAATTACTACCGTGTTCGGTTTGAATTTTAAAGCCTGCTCAATCAACAACTCCGCACTATTATTAGCAGCCAATAACTCAACCTCTAACAATTCGTTGTTGGCAGCAATCACTTCTAAAGCTTGGGTTCCTATCGAACCAGTAGAACCTAAAATTGCAATGCGCTTTTTCAAAACCTTTTTAATTTGATGAAACACTGAAGTATGGCAAAGATTATAAAAAAACATGTGTAAGCTGGAGTGAGACTCCATTAGTTTAATAACTAATCAAAAGTTGTTTTCAATTTTAAAACTTGAGTTTGATAAAGCAACTAAAGTTGCAATTTGCGCAGGCCCGGTGATAATTTATAGGTGATAGCAACCACCAGTAAAGTAGCTGCTCCTCCCAATACAACCGATGGAGCCAACCCAAACAATTTAGCCGCTGTGCCTGACTCAAATGCACCAATCTCATTGCTGCTGCCTACAAAAATATTATTAACAGAGGCCACTCTTCCACGCATTTCATCAGGCGTGAAACTCTGTAATATGGTGGATCGGATAACCACACTTACATTATCAAAGGCGCCACTTAGAAACAATATGCCAAACGATAAATAAAAATTATGAGAGAGTGCAAATGCAATCATACACAAGCCAAATCCGGTTACACAGAGCATTAATTTGATACCGGCATTTTTACGAGGAGGATGATGCGCCATTAATAATGCCATTAATACAGCTCCTACAGCAGGTGCAGCTCGCAAAAAGCCCAAGCCTTCAGGACCAACATGCAATATTTGATCGGCAAACATTGGCAACAGTGCAACAGCCCCGCCAAATAATACCGCAAATAAATCAAGTGATAATGCTGCTTTAAAAAGTTCGTTTTTAAATACAAATCGTATGCCTGACAATAGAGATTGTTTCAATGTTTCGGTTTGGTTAAACAATGCAATTGGTTTGTGACTGATTCGATAATAATACAAAATGCAAATTGCGATAAATCCACAAACAATGATACTAGAGATTCCGGCACCGAAATAAGCGTAACTCAATCCACCCAAAGCGGGTCCGGCCACTGCCCCTAATTGCCAAACAGTGCTATTCCATGTAGAGGAGTTTACATAATTATCTTTTGGAACTAATTGTGCCCAAAAAGCTGATTGGGCCGGGTAATAAAAACCTCTTGCAACACCAATAATAAATATCACCAGATAAGCGAACCATACTGATGAGCCAACATAATCATATACATAGAATACCAGAAAAATGGAACCGAATAACATGAGCCAGGTAGTAATAATTAGAATGCTTTTTCTGCTTACCCGATCAGCTATATGTCCTCCGTAAAGTGATAGCGATATTGCAGGAATGGCTTCTGCTAAACCAATTATACCTAATGAAAGTGGATCGTGTGTTTTCTCATATACGAGCCAACTGATAATTACTGCCTGCATTTGCAGTGCCAGCGTGAGCAAAAGCTTGGCCCAAATAAA
>JANNXV010000214.1:0-14549 GCA_031409815.1 Bacteroidota bacterium | reverse complement strand
AATATTCCCTGAAATAATCAAGATGTTTTTCAAATAACTTAATTGCCTTTTCCATGTCACCTTCTGCTAGTGTAAGGTCTTCGTAATGGTAACCAATCTCATGTCCTAGTTCTGCAATTGCTTTGATAGATTCAGGATCATTACTTTCTTTAACGATGCGAAAATAGTAAGTGGCTCGCGCTCCTAATTCCTTTTCCACTGACGCACTTAAGTAAGAGTTGTATGGATACTTGTCAACATCATGACGCATAATAACCATTTTCTTTGTCAGCGGCTTTGTTAAAAAATCTTCGTACGATACAATTTGATACCCATTGATCATTAACTTTTCTAACAAATACCGGTACATATTTAAAGTAAAATCGAGCGCCATTTTTTAACTAAAATTATTTTGGTAAGCAGGATTTGTATTCATTGTTTTTGCACTCTGTGGATAGTTTTCGAAAAACCAAACCAAAAATTTTGTAGTGTCAATTGTTTGCAACAACATTTTCTCTCTTTTTAATTTCCATTCTTCTTTGACGTTGTTATGCTGCATCAGTTCATCTATTTTTTTATATAACTTTTCCGGTTGATCGGTTGGAATGCCATATGTTAAATCGTATTTATGTTCCAATTCTTCGAGATAACCGAGTTTGCCAACAAAGTCATTGAAACGAAGTGCCGGTGTTCCTAATACTGCTGCTTCAGCTGTCATTGTCTGGCTATCGCCAATGTAAAGATCAGCATAAAATAATATGTCAAGAATATCTGATGTTTTTATTTTAACTCTGTATTTTTCAAATTGTGGTGCGAGTTCACGTTCTGATGAAATGTGCACTTTGCCAAATTTTTCAAGCAGCCCTACAATTTTTATTGCAAGTTCATCAGTGATTCCTGTTTTCTTTTCATCGTGCCAGGCAGTGAGTTTTGCAAAGCGAATAAAAAAGTTTTTTTGATTTAGATCAAACACCTCTTTAACTTTATTTATATCTGGTGTAAAATGTGCAGGACGCAGATAAGCTAGTTCTTGATTGGAGTTGTATTTAATAGTTTTTCGATGATTATTCCATTTGGCTGCGTTGCATGAAACCGGGCAAATCTGATGATTTAAAAACGGTACTAAAAAAGTTGAATACTTTGGAAATAATATCAAATCGTCTTCAAAAACACCGACAGATTTAATGCCCAACAACCTACAAATAGGGGCGAACTCTGCCGAAGTTGAAATATACATATCCGGTTTTTCTCTCAGCGCAATTTTAAGGTGATTAATGCTTCTTTGTATCACTCCTGATAAAATTCCAGTGCGTGAATCCTTACGCGTTTTTGGCGCTACGTTAATAAACTCGTGATTGCTTTCCTCGAGCAACTTACCTAAAACATCTTTGGATTTAATGGTGATGATAATTTTATGCCCATGTTTTTTTAATTCATCAATTGTATTGCGGAACAAATGAAAATGTGCCGGATGCGCGAGATAGAAAAGATACTTCATCAGGTATAGATATTTTGATGTTTATTGTTTTGCCATCGCAAATCTTCGACTTCGCTCAGATTGACCCTCACACTAGGGTCAGTCTGAGCGAAGTCGAAGACGAACAATAAAGTTAATATTTTTCTCATCTCAATCTCTAATTCTGTTTACTCAGTAAATCTGTTAATCCGGCAAACATCCATGCATTGGACCAACGCATGAATGAAATCCTTTCTGTTTTGTTAGCATACTTGCGGAAATAAAAATAGCCCTTTTTGTCCTGCATATTTTCAATCATCCATTGTGCAACATTGGCCGCTAAATTTAGTTTACCAAATCTTGATAAAGTCAGCAGTGATTGTGCAGCTGCAGTGCAATCAATCGGAAAAGTTTTTTCATTATAAAATTTTGGAATCTTATTATCTTGAAAGAAATTATGCTGATAAAATTCAAAGCCCATTTTAAATTTTTCTGAATAAGTTTTATCACCAGTGCAGTTGATGTATTCATCCAAGCAATCTAAAATATACCCGGTATGATAGTTATCAATCCATGTTCCTGCCTTGCTTTCAGAGTAAACCCAGGCTCCATCTTCACGCTGATGCTTCATTACATAGCTTACGGCTTTTTGTGCTATTTGTTTCAGGTTTTCATCCTTGGTTTGTGAATAAACCTGCGAAAGAATGCGAACTCCTTTCATGCTGGCATTAAAAACTTTTTCCCGGTCGACAGGAGAGTAGGAAAAACAAAAATCTCCATCGTTATCCATTGAGCGTTTGAGATCTTTCAGAACAAATTCAACAGATGAGATACAAAGCGCTAATGCTTTTTTATTTCCGGTTGTTTGAAATGCTATAAACAAGGCATTGCTGATAATACCTGTGGCTACAATAGTTGGTTGATAAGCAGGCACGCTTGCATAACGCGCTTCCCAATCAAAATCGTATCCCCAGCAGGCACCGTGAAAACCTGTTGGAATTAATTGTTCAAGCTGATTGATTAATGAATTGATTTTTGTTTCCAATTCACTTTTCTTTTCAGGATAAACCTTAACCAGATTACAGTAACCTTGAATGCATAAACCAAGTGTAACAGGATTTATTTTTTTAGGCACTAATAAGAGCGGACGAAGGTTAATTGGGGAGCGCTTTACTAATTGTTGTGCGCCAAATCGAATAACTTTATTACTTTTAAAAATGGGGAGTTTGAATAATGGCGAATTAAGCGCATCATACGGATCGTGACCACGATAATTTTCTGATTCAATATACTGCTGCAACTGTAAAGTTGCCTCGTGAATAGTGGAATGGTTCACGACAGAATTTGTTAAATGGTGATTGAAATTTCTTTTCCGCCCAATGCAATCGATTCAATTACTTTAAAAGTAACAAGTGTGGTAAGATACAATTCATCGAATGGAATAGGAGAGGGTTTGCCATTTTTTATTGCATCAACAAAAGCCGCCACTTCTTGTGTGTGTCCTTTATCAATGGTTGCTTTTTGTTCTGATTTATTTTTTCCGAAAATCTGCAGCGTTTGAAAATCGTTAACGATAGCTACCACTCCATTGCTAAAAACTTCTAATGTTTCTTTTTCTAAGTTTTTATTACCATTACTGAAATAAGAAATGGATGCAATGCTTCCGTTTTCAAAACGTAAGTTGATTATAAGCGTATCGTTCAAATGTTGTGTATCGTCCATTGCATTTGCACTCACCGAAATAATTTTTGATCCGGAAATAAACATGCACAAATCAATAAAGTGGCACACTTCTCCGAGAATTCTTCCGCCACCTATGGTTGCATCATGCACCCAATGTTCCGCTGGAATTACACCTGCATTAATCCGGTAATTAATGGCAAGAGGCTGATTCGTATTGAAAGTATTTTTTATTTTTTGAATAAATGGCGCAAACCTTCTGTTAAAACCAACCATCAATCGTGCATTGTTTTTTACATACACCTCTCGAATGGATTCCAGTTCATCCTCATTCATGCACAAGGGTTTTTCCACAAAAACATTTTTATTGTTTTGTAGTGCACCTAACACATACTCCGCATGTGAATGATGTCGTGTTGCAATAAAAACGGTGTTGATGTTTTTATCTGCTAAAATCTCACTGGCTTCACCGGTTGCATACGCGAACGAATACTTATCAGCCATGTTGCGTGCATTGTTTGCTCGTGCAGTTGCTACACCCGTAAAATGAATTTTATCTTTTAAAGCCGGCAATAAAAAATTCTGTGCAAAAGAACCTGCTCCAATCATACCCACCGAAACTGTATCGCTTGCAACAGGATTTGTTTTTCTAAGTTCAACTTTTGATGAGAGTTTTTTATTCAGATCATATTGCAAAACAATTCCTGAAAATGATTCTGACTTATCAAGAATCAATTGATAAGCTTTGGGTGCTTCGTTAAAATGAAAGGTATGTGTAAGCAAATACTCAATCGAAATTTTTCTATCAGCAAGTAAGTCAACAAAAGCCTGCATGTTGCGGTTCTCTGTCCAGCGCACATATGCCTGTGGGTAATCCAAACCTTTTTCTTCGTACTCTAAATCATAACGACCGGGACCGTATGAAGAAGACATGCGTAAGTCTAATTCTTTATTATAATAATTTTTGCGTGCAAAACCGGTTGGCACTGCCCCCACAATAATTACTTTTCCTTTTTTTCTGCAAAGCGCCCCAGCTAAATCCACCGGATCGGTACTGGATGTTGCAGCTGTGATGATGACCGCATCTGTGCCGAAACCATTGGTAAAATGTTGCACTGCCTGTTCCAAATCTTCACGGTCACGTTCCAAAGCAAGATCAGCTCCACATATTTTTGCTAATGCAACTTGTCGCGGATCAATATCAATTCCGATGGTTTTTACACCCGATGCTTTTAATAATTGAATAGTTAACTGACCCACTAAACCAAGACCAATTACCACACAATTTTCTCCCAACCGTAAATCTGCTTGTCGTATTCCCTGCATAGCGATAGCTCCAACGGTTGTAAATGCTGCTTCCTGCATTGCAACGTTTGCATTCACTTTCACACAAAGATTAACGGGAACAGCAACCACTTCTGCATGATTAGCAGTTGCTCCGCCACACGCAACTAAATCTCCCACTTTAAAATCCTTCACATCATCTGCAATCGCAATCACTTCTCCTGCACAACTATAACCCATTGCATTGGGTGCGTCCAGTTTATTCATTACCAAACGGTAGGTATTCATCACACCAAGCGTTCGGGCAGTTTGCAAAACTTTTTTTACTTCTTCTTTTCTGGCTCTTGCTTTACCGATGTAACCCAGCCTTGCATCTTTCACAGTCTTACCCTCTGTACCGGCACTGATGAGCGAAAAATGGTTGCGCACCAACACATAACCGCTTGACAATGCCGGGTAAGGCACTTCGAGCAATTGCATGGCTCCGTCTTTCAGGTTTTGTGTGAGTTGTTCCATCGGTTCAATCCTTGTTCAATACGAACCACTCCTTAAAAAGTTGCAATCCTTCTTGCAAAGTAACTTTTGGAGAATAATCAAGCAATGCTTTTCCTTTTGAAATATCAGCAAAAGTAATGGGCACATCACCGGGTTGTTCTTCTATGTATTTGATAATTGCCTTCTTGTCGAACACAGTTTCAATAGTGCGGATGAGTTCCATCAAGGTTACCGGTTTGTTGTTGCCAATATTGATAATTTCAAAATCGGTACGTGTGTAACTCATGGCTGCAATAATGCCATCCACAATATCGCTTACATAAGTATAATCGCGTTTGGTGGAACCATCACCATATACAGTTATGGGTTCGTTCTTCAGCATTTTCTTAGCGAATTTGTGTATGGCTAAATCAGGCCGCTGGCGCGGACCAAACACGGTAAAAAAACGCAAACCGATAAAACGAATTGCATATAAATGACTGTAAGTATGTCCGGCTAATTCGCATGCTACTTTAGTGGCAGCATACGGGCTAATCGGTTGCAATACAAAATCACGCTCGCTCCAGGGTACATTTTTATTTACACCATACACACTGCTGCTCGATGCAAACACAAATTGTTTGATCTTTTTTTCGCGTGCAAACTCCAACAGGTTAAAGGTTCCTTTTATGTTCACATCTTCGTAAGCCAACGGGTTTTTGATGCTTGGTAACACACCTGCTTTGGCAGCGATATGAACAATTGCATCAAAATTTCCATTTAGCTTTTCTAACGCTTCTTTATCGCGAATATCAGCTTCCACAAAATGAAACTGGTTACTGCTTTTTAATTTTTCAATATTTTTTTCTTTGATGGAGCGTGCATAAAAATCATCGAAATTATCGATGCAAGTCACTTCGTAATCCAAATCAAAAACTAAGCGTTCACCCAAATGACTTCCAATAAATCCTGCTCCGCCTGTTATTAAAATATGTTTTTTCATTTATTCTGCTGCTACTGTTCTGAATACATCACCCATTTTTTGAATCATGATATCCTGTGTAAATTTTTCCAAATATAGTGCTCTGCTTTCTTTTCCCATTTTTTCACGCTCATCGGCATTTTCGATGAGATAACGTATTTTGGCGGCAACCGCTTTGGCATTCCTTTTATCTACCAAAAAACCATTGCGACCTTCAATTACTGATTCGCTGATGGCAGCATGATCAGTGGAGATAACAGGCAAACTGGCGCTCATGGCTTCCACAATCACCCATGGATGACCTTCGTTGGGATAATACGTTGGAAAAACAAAAATATCGCAGCTGGCGAGTAGTTCGAATTTTACCTTCCCACTTACTGGTCCAACAATATTGATGGGTAAATCAGGATGGTTTTTTGTGAATTGATGAAAGGCGATTTTGGTAGCTTCATCACGCCATTCGCCAGCAAACACAAATTCAATTTTGTTGCTGTATTCTGTTAAATATTGGCTGGCCTGTAAAACTTCCAGCACCCCTTTGGTTCCAATAAAGTTTCCGAGATAAAGTATCTTAATTTTATTGGGGTCGCGATTTAGCGGTGGAACATCATAATTACCTCCATTGGGTATTACAAATATCTTTTCATCCGGAATTAACCAGTTAAATAAATGGCGCAAATTATTACCTAACACAATTTGAGCATTTACTTTCGGATGCACTTTTCTAACGATCCATTTTGCATAACCTGGAGCCGTGTTATACCAGTTTAAAAAATTGCCTCCTCGTAAATGTGTAATTACTTTGCGGCCAAACATTTTAGCAATAATAATAAATACTGCATCTCTAATATAACCAACAGTGGTTTGCCCGGCCGGAATATAAACGATTGCCTTTTTATGTTTTAAAAGATAATTAACCAACATGGCATATTGCTTGAGGGCATAGTACATATTGCCAAAATCAATTTTACCAAGCGTGTTAATGTCACGATGATCTGAGGTATCAAGATGGATTAAGTGAAACTCATCTTTCAGTTTCGAATTGATGATGATTTCGCATGCCACCGATGGACCTATATAAGGTGGTGGAAGTTTTCCGAGAAATATTATTTTAGTTTTATTCAAAATCAAACTTGGTTTTCTTTAGGCAATAGTGCGTATGACCATACGCAATAGATGATATATAGGAATGGAGCGTAAAGAGTAGGCATTGTGCTGAGCGAGTACATGATAATCATAAATGCAGAACTAAGAATGAGAAATTTGTCGCCATAATCGCGCATCATAAAACCTTTGTAAACTATACTGAATAAAAAAATGATGTAGAAAATAAATCCTATTATTCCGGTAAAAAATATATTTCTAACATAGTCGCTGTGCATACCCAGGCTCATCATAACAGGTGCTTCCTTAAATCCTGAAAACGAAACACCCACAAAATGATGGATAGGTGGCATTTGTTCCCACACTTCAAAATATTTTTCCCAACGTGTCATTCGTCCGTTGCCTAAGCCATCAATATCCGATTCGCCTTCTACCACATTCACTTCTTTATTAATGAGTGGTTCAATCATTTTATTGTAAATATCTTCAGCAAACACCGGCACTATAATGCCACCGAAAAAGGCAACGATTAACATTCCTTTAATGTTTTTCATGTTAAATACAATGAACATCGATAACATCATTAAAAAAACGCCCCATGTTGCCACATGTTTTATGGCATTTAAAGTTAAGATGCTAAATGCAAAAAGTGCCAGCATAAACCAGGGTTGCAACGGAACTGTTTTAAACCAACGGTTGCGTATTCCTGTAACTACTTTGTTTTTAAACTGACTTACTGTAACACTTTTTGAAATAAAATAGTAGCAGAAAATCAACCAGGTACACATCGAGTAAAGTGCATAATTCATCAAGTCGCCATATCCACCTCTGATGCGCGATCCACCACCACGACCTTTCATGTATTCAATAGCGATTGGATTTACAAATGATTCGTAAAGAATTAAACAAATAGGGAAGAGAGCAGCATAAATAAAAGTTTGACACATTCCTAAAAGATCTCTTTTATCTCTAATAAACCTGCGGCAATAAAAGAAAAGGAACACGGGCATAATGTATTTGATAACATCGCCTAAAACGGTAAGATCTGTTTCGATGGAGAAAAGCAGAAAGCAATTAAATACTACAAAGGTGGCCCAAACACTAAATGAGAAATCGACACCTGAAGGAATAGCGCGACTAAAATTTTTATTGGCGAAGCTGGCAAAAATAAAAATGGGTGTTAAACCTCCGATTATATAAAGTGGAGATAAAATAATGGAAACTTGTTTGAGCTCATAAAAATTATCGGTAATGGGGCGAATGAGATTAAGAATAACAAACCATTTGCGTGTCCAGTGCAACGATTTGTACCATTCTTTCCATTCTTTAAAACTCATATCGATTATTACGCGTCAAAATTACTCAGATAAGGCAATTGCCTTGATAAATCCTTGGGTGCTTACTTTCAGACTTGCTTTATCCATAATAAAATTACTTGCCTTAATGCCCATTGATTTTGCTTCTTCGGGATGATCTAATAGCCAGTTAATCTTGTCTTTAACCACAACTTTATCACTGAAATCAACTACAAATCCCGTTTCGCCTTCTTGAATTAAGTCATAGCTGGCACCGGCATTTATTGATGATAAACAGGGTACACCCGAAGCCATTGCTTCGTTTAAGGTTAATCCCCAAATATCAAAATCTGTTTGAAACAGAAATGCGGTGCTTTTAGCCAGAAATGCAGGCAATTCAGACTTTTGTTTAAAACCATGAAATTGTACGAAATTTTGGAGATTATGTTGCTGAGAATAGGACTCTAATTCAGCTTTGCTTTCTCCATCGCCAATAAGGTCTAAAACAAAGTCGTTGCGCGTAGCGGATAAATCTTTAACCACATCAAGCAAACGAATTACATTTTTGCGCGGAACCAGGTATCCAATATAAGTGAGATGTTTTTTGACTTGCGGCTGTAATTGTGTTCTTTCTTTTTCTGTTTGCGAACGAAAAAAATCGGTATCGACTGTGTTGATAGCAGTCGAAATTTTATTTTCAGGCGCTCCAATGGTTTTTAGATAGGCAACCGCCTTTTTTCCGTAAGCAACAAATGCTTTGGCACGTTTAGTAATTATTTTGCGTTGCAGCACTCGCCACCAGCTATCATTGCGACCTTCTTTTTGAATCGTACCGCTCCAGATAATAAATGGTGTTGGTTTAATAAACGATCGCAACCACAACATCATTGTTCCGGCTGAATAGCCAATAATGATGGTTCTATAAGGATTATCTTTTTTAACAACACTTATTAGTCCTTTATAGCTGAAATAGGTTTTCTCCACATTGGAAGCAGCGGTATAGGTGGTTGCATCTAAAATCTGATAATCAAACTTGCATTCGTTCATATCAAGGTTAAACATTCTGCGTGCATAACCTTTAGCTGCGAACACAACTTTCAATTTCATTCCTTCCGCATCTAATTGTTTCTTTAATTCATTAAACAATGGAATTCGATAGGGGTTAGGGATGTTGGTAACAACCAAAATGAGTTTGGATTTTTCAGTTTTCATTTCATCCATTTTTCCCACCATGCCATTAGAAAATATACGGTCCACAAATTGTTGGTGTAGTTTTGATTGCCTGCTTTGATTTCTTGCAAGTGTTTTCTTAATCCTTGTTCAGTAAAAACGCCTGTGTTCGAACAGAATGATTTCAAATTTTGCTCCACATAATCAATCATCACATCACCTGCCCATTCGCGCAGCGGAACACAGAAACCCATTTTTTTACGATACAATGTTTCTTTGTCTAATATTCTTTCCAGTGATTTTTTAAGAATGTACTTAGGTGTTTGATTGTGTAACTTATATTTTGATGGAATAGATAATGCAAAATTAACCAGGTTGTAATCTAAGAATGGGCATCGGATTTCAATGCTATGTGCCATCCCTAAACGATCCATGCGATGCAGGTAACGATTGGGAATTTGTTGTTTAAAACCCAAATAACACATCCAGTCAATATCATCCAGCCACTTATGTTTTGATCGTTGTAGGTCAAAATTATTCCGCACTGCTTTAATTACATCGTACGAATTGATTGCAGCCATTTTTTCGCTCCATTTAGGATTTAAGAAATTTCGTTTGGTGCTTTCGCGAAAAGCTTTAGCTCCTCCCCAAAAAAATTCCTGATTCATAGCGGCACGGTTCAGCATTTCTGCTTTGGGCGATCCGTCATCACTTGCTGCAGCAATAGATGCAATACTTTTTTTAATAAATACGGGTAGCGAATTGTAAAGATGATAGTAGGGATACATTTTTTTATAACGCAGCCAGGCTCGATAGCCACCGAAAATTTCATCACTTCCATCTCCACTTTGAACAACTACTGTTCCCTGCTGACGTGCAATTTGTGAAATGAAATAAATAGGAATGCAGGTTGAATCGGCCAACGTCTCGTCAAAAATATTTACAATGTGTGGTAGAAACTCAACCAAGTCTTTTGCAGTCACCACTTTTTCAAAATGCTCGGTATTGAATTGCTTCGAAATTTTTCTTGCGTAAATCAATTCATCATAATCTGGCTGACCCGCAAAACCAATGGAATAGGTTTTTATTGGGGATGAAGTCATTTTACTCATCATCGCTACTATAGCACTAGAGTCGACTCCACCACTTAAAAATGCGCCCACAGGCACATCAGCCACCATCCGATAGTTAACCGACTTTTGCAACTCATGGTAAAGTTGTTCTTCTGTAGCTTCAAATGAAAGTCCATGAATTGCATCGTTGTATTCCACCTCCCAATATTGTTCGTGTTGCACAATGCCGTTTTTATTTACCGTCATGCAATAGCCAGGAGCTAACTTGAAAATATTTTTAAATAAGGTTTGTGGTGGCGATGTTTGATTAAATGTAAGGAAATGATACAATGCTTCATCGTCAGGCTGAGCATGAATCCACGGCAGCGAGAGCAATGATTTTATTTCGGAAGCAAAAGCAAATATTCCATTCTGTAAAGTATAATACAGCGGTTTTTTTCCCACACGGTCTCTTGCAAGTTGCAGTTCCTGTTTGGCGTCATTCCAAAAAGCAAAGGCAAACATGCCATTAAAATGTTTTAGCGATTGATGCCCTTGGCGGGAATACAATTCCAACAGTATTTCTGTGTCACTGTCGGAATGAAATTGATAATTAGTTAGTAGTGTTTTTAGTTCTTTGTAATTATAAATTTCTCCGTTAAACACTAAAGCATTGCTATTTGAATTTAACATGGGTTGATGTCCGGCTGCACTTAAATCGATGATGCTCAATCGCTGATGTCCGAAATAAATTCCTTTTGATTCTTCACTCCAAACACCGTTATCGTCAGGGCCACGGTGAGCAACGCAACGGTTCATTTCTTTTATCAAATCAACACCATTGTTGATTTGCTGTGAAGAAAAATTAAAGATTCCGTTGATACCACACATAATTAAATGGATTGATAAATGTTAAAAAAATCTTGTTCCATTTTTCGTATATCAAATTGTCTGGCAAAGTTCTTTCTTTTAGTTTTTATTGTTTCGTTAGAAATGGCATCTGCATTCGAGAAGTAATAATTCATTCGTTCGGCAAGTTCCGTTTCATCCTTCACTACATCTTTTGTTTCTACCTGTTCCACTAATTCAGCTAATCCACCACCATCTTTAAATACAATTGTTGGTATTCCGGCATCATAAGCTTCGATGGCAACTAAACCAAAAGCTTCGTTTTGAGAGGGAAAAACAGTAATGTCGAAAATTGAATAGTAATTCCGAACATTTTCAAGATAGCCTGCAAAGATGGTTTTGTTACTGATTTTTTTTTGTGCAATTAATTGTTCTAACTCATTTTTTAATACGCCATCACCAATTATTACTAACACTACATTCTTATCTTCTGCAAATGCCGCAAAGGCACTTATCAAACGATCAATTCTTTTTACACCGGCCAAACGTGCTATTACTCCAACCGTGAATCGCTTATTAATTTTTTCGCGTAAAACCGAATCGGTTTTTTCTTTGTCGCTTACTGAATTAAAACTAATTCCATTATAAATCACCTCACGTTTAACTTTTTCTAAACCATTCCGTTGTTCACTCAGTTGTTTGGAGAATTTTGAGTTGAACGAAATAAAATCTACATACATATTCAAAAATATTTTTTGCATCCGGTAAACAAACTTTAACGAAGTTGTGAACGGTTTTCCAAATCCAAAATTACCGTGTTCGGTGTAAACAATTTTTTTTCGTGATAAAATAGCGGTTAAAGCCAACCAAGGGTTGAAAGAGTGAAAATGAAGTATGTCGTAGTTGCTAAATAGCTTTAATGTTTTCTGGTATTTTAAAATATTTAAATCGTTTCCATTCTTTAAATCAGCAAAATAGGTTTTTCCAAGTTGTTCAAATCGCGAAAGAAAACCGCCTTCTTTTTTGGCAATCAAAACAGCAACCTCCAATTTAGGATTGTTTTTTTGTTGCTCCACTAAATCGAGCACCAGTTTTTCAATTCCACCAATAGTTGCCGACCAAATTATATGAAGCACCTTCACATCAGACATAACTATTTTCTACGATTTTTTAGTGGCAATAGATACATAGCCGATTGCTCCATAGTTGAAGCGTTGATAAATTTTCTTTAAAACAGGAAGTCTGTATGTCCACAAGTAAAAGGCCTGAGGAAATATAACTGTTACAAGTAGGAATGGATTGTAAATGGAGTAGAAAAAATTAAGCCGTGTTTTTTTTGCAAGCAAATACCAGATTTTTAACCAAGGTTTGATTGCCAATGTAATCATGGCTCCAATAACATCTGAAACCGGAATAATATCCAAAACTTCAAAACCTGACTTGCTTAATAAATATTCCAAGCCGTATTTTGTGTAACGATAATGGTCGTATTTGCCATCAACAATTGGAACCACAAAAGGAGTGGTAATTAAGATGGTGCCACCAATTTTCAAAATTCGGTGCATTTCTGCTAGCATATCAATAGGCTCAGGCATATCGTGCAATACTTCAGTGCTCAAAATAAAATCAACACTCTCGTTTTCCAATGGGATTTTGGTTGCAGCGCAATAGATATCAACTTTATTTTTTGGAAATGGAGAGTCTGGTAAATCTGCTCCTATCGTTTTATCGCAATAAGGCGCATACAAATGCATATAAGGACGAGGACCACAACCCAAATCGAGCAGTAAACCGATTCTTTTCCCGTTTTGAAAATAGTTTTTGAGTATTCTGTCACGAATGTTGTTTTCAATTACCGCGCCCAGATTCGATATTCGCATAATAGCTACGAAACTAAGGAAATGAAGTTTAAGGTTCTATTTTCTTTTTTTATTTCTATCAGACCTTGCAACTAAATTTTCTTAGCCATCAAATTAGTTTTGAAGTTATACTGGTTGTGATAGTCATAAAATTGGGTAGGAATTCACGATTGTAGGATTTCATTTCTTGCAAAAAGGTAAATCGGTCTTTTACAATTTGTACATCATGATCGTGCACCAGTGGAAAGTGAAACTCGAAATCATTAAATCTATTCTGAAGATTCGAATACTTTTTGCCAACTATACTCAACTGATTGGGTAACACCACGCCTGAGTGTTTGTAGCTTACCTTATCCGCATTAATTAATAAAGCGTTTCGCGATATGGAGTATTTTTCTTGATTAGGCAAATAAAGCTGACAATCAGAAAATATTTTATCTACAAAATCGGTATATAATTTATCAAAATGATGAATCCACTCAATAATTTGTTCGTCACTTGGATTTAGATCAAACCAGTTAGTTATCCACTTTTTTAATTCTTTTAAATGATCGTACAATTCCCCATTGTTTACACCCAAAAATTCAAGGTCATACAAAATGCCTTTCATGTGTTGGAGAAACGATCGTAGTTTAATTATTCCATAAGTAAGCTGCACTTTCAAATCGATATAATTAGCAACCAGGAATTCTAGAGCAGTTTGAATTTTGAGTGCTTCAATTTCTACTAACGTTTTTTCTTCTTTAAAATCTTTAGCAATGTCATTGCCACTTAAAAAAATGTAATCGCTCCATAAAGTAAAATGATGGTTTTGATGAAAATGTTTTTCATTCAACGCCATCATTCCATGTGTAAAAAGGTATTTATATTGGTCCGGTAAATTTTCGAATCCATTCAACAAACACTTTTCCCCTTCTTTCACCACAATTAACATATCGATATCTGAAATGCCAGGCGATGTGATATTGCCAAACTGATAAATGGAAACAATGTTTGGAATGTTACTGAAATAGTCGATTAAAAAACCATTTGCCTCCGAGTACAATTCTCTGGAAACAGCTACCGGACGATTTGTAAAACATAAATTCATTTGATCCTTCTACGCACAGCAGCCAAAAAGTTGCTCAAAGTAAAACTATTTCTTTTGGCATCTATTACCGTAAAATTTCCAGCGGCTGATAACGTATGTAGTCCCTCATTATACGGTCCTTTTAACTGGGCCGGCTCAACGTAGGCAACGGGTTTTTCTTCAAACGTATTTTCGTTTAATTGAACCACTTCGTTCAATACCAATCTGCCACCGTACACTCTGCTACTGTCTTGTGAAGGACGAAATAGTTTTCCGTTGTAAACAAATGGAGTTCC
>JANNXV010000213.1:0-10752 GCA_031409815.1 Bacteroidota bacterium | reverse complement strand
TGTTGCATTAGGAGGAACAGGAGTGATGCTAAGTGACGGAGCAACCAACGTGATGCCTGTTGGTCCACACCGTGGTGATAAATTATCTGCAAAACAGAAAAAAGAAAACACAGATGTAGTTCACCGTGCTTGGAAACTCGGATACAATCACACGATGCATTCGCTCATTAATGGTTTTTATCAGGGATGGGATCTCAATCCTGCACAATTACCTATGCGATATGCTGCAACTTATGTTTTCTTTTTAGAGAGCTATGAAGACGCTGCTTTGCGTTTGAAAAACTTTGTGGACAAAACTGCACAAGCTACTTTAACCGGAGATGTGTTTGATGATGCAGCTACAGGACAAGGCTTATTAAATTATTTTTTAAAAGCAATGAACTGTAGGGCAATCACAGAAGAAGAAGTATTGGTTACAGGATTGACATTGGATGAAATAAAAAGTCGGTCTTTCTACAAAATATTAGTGGGAAGAAGGAAATCAATTTAGAGATTTGGTGATTTGAAAATTTGAAAATGCAATTTTTACCTACAGAAACTTTCTTACTGATCATTTTTGCATTTTTATTTGTAATCACTCTTGTCTTAAACCGTGCTTCATTTATCATTACAAAGAAATCTATTGAAGAAGGTCAAACTGACGATTTAGTAGAATCAACTAATCTGTTGAATCAGTACAAAAACTTTTTTGCTGTTTTAACATTCGTTGTTTTTATCATTTATGCCGGTTATTTTTTCGGTACAAAATACAATGTGGAATCTCACCTAATGGAATGGCTTAATCTTATTATTCGCTGGGCGCATGTAGTGTTTGGTATTGCCTGGGTAGGAGCTTCGTTTTATTTTATTTTTTTAGAAAACAGTTTAAATAGAACCGAAAACTTGCGTGAAGAATTAGCAGGAAACCTCTGGGCAATTCATGGTGGAGGTTTTTATTATGTGGAGAAATATAAATCTGCTCCTGCTGTTGTGCCAAAACATTTGCACTGGTTTAAATACGAAGCCTACTTTACATGGCTCACAGGAATGTTGCTGATGACGCTTGTGTATTTTATGAATGCTAAAGCGGTGATGATAGATTCGTCAGTAAGAGAAATAAGTTCACTCACCGCCATTTTAATAGGAAGTGGGACCATGTTTTTCGGATGGTTTATTTATGATTGGATGTGCAGAACGGCTTTGCTGCAAAAGAAAAAATTATTTGCATTGATCGGTTTTACAATCATTGTTTTGATTTCCTGTTTTCTAACTAGCATGTTAAGTGGTCGCGCAGCATTTATGTTGGTGGGAGGGTTGATTGGAACTATCATGGCAGGTAATGTTTTTTTCTGCATTATACCATCTCAAAAAGCATTAGTTGCTGCAGCTAAAGCAAACCAACCGGTAAATCCTGAGTTGGGGAAAATAGCAGGCTTACGTTCGTTGCATAATAATTATCTGACATTGCCTGTAATTTTTGTGATGATCAGCAATCACTTCCCTACAACTTTCGGAAGCAATTTCAATTGGATAGTTTTAGCAGTTTTAATACTTGCAAGTGTTGCTGTGCGTCATTATATCAATCTTTACGAGAAAGGAATTTATACAAAGTATATGATTCCGTTTGCTGCAGTAGCAATACTCGCATTGGTAATTGTAACTGCTCCTGCTCCCAAAAACTCAGCTAAAGATTTACCCACTGTTTCGTTTATACAAGTGCAACCTATTATTCAAAATCGTTGTGCCAATTGTCATTCTGCCAAGCCAACGGATGATGTAAACACTATTGCTCCCAACGGAATAATGTTTGACACTCCACAAGAAATTCAAAAACATGCCGACCGTATTTTAGTGCGAGCTGTTCAAACCCGAACCATGCCTCAAGGAAACAAAACCGGAATTACAGAGCAGGAAAGAGAATTAATTGGTGTCTGGATTGAGCAGGGAGCAAAAATTGATAAATAAGTGGTAAGTTTATCAATGAACAATATTTATTTTCCGCATAACATTTCCAACTCTTAGCAGATACAATCCGTCAGAAAACTTTGAAACATCAAAATTATATTTTGTGTTTGCTTCAATATTTTCGGAAAACAAAACTTGCCCATTTACATCAAATAATTGTGCAAGTGAATTTGTGTTTGTTTCAACAACTAATAAATTACTTGCTGGATTTGGACAAACATTTAACGAATTACTTTTATTTAATTCTGCTATTGCAGTTGTAACAGGTCCATATACAGCATTAAACCAATTTGTGCTGGTCGAACTTAAAGTCAATGTGTTTGGAGTGGGATCCAAATCCATCATACCGACAATATATCCAGTTGTTACAAATGATTGATTGCCGGTTGCATTTATGGTGTTGTAACTACCGGCTCCATTTAATATGAAACCATTTGATGCAACTCCTAAGTTGTCAAACTTAAGGTAGAATGGAGTTGGTTGTGACGGTGAAGAAAAAATAATTCCGTTCCCAAAATTGATGGTTCCTTTTAAATTACCTACGGCAATAATATCGTTACCCGAAAAATCTAAACTATAATCGCCAAACAAAATATTTCCTGCATAATGATTTACCCAAATCAAATTCATGCTCGAATCGTAGAGTGCAATAAATCCATCTTGATAACTTAAGTTGTTTGATGTTTCATTTACAACCACTGCACCCGGATCAAAATCAACAGTGCCATCAAAAGTTCCCGCAACATAAAAATCTCCATTAGTTTTATCAACCAAAACAGTTTGTGGATTAACACGCGAACCAGATGAAAAATTACCAATTGTTTTATTCCAAACTCTTACTCCTGCATTGTCAAATTTATTTACAGTAAGTTCATAATATCCAACAGAGAGTAAATAATTATTTCCTATCGCATCTCCATCCAAACTTTTATAATTGTTAGCAGCAGAAGCAGTTGTTGCTACATTATTATTCCATAAGTAATTTCCATTGTTGTCGTAACAAATAATATTTGCATTACTACCTATGCTATTATGTACTGCCATACCTGGATCAACATCTACCGCTCCATTTGGATTTGCCGTAATCACAATATCATTGTTAGCCTGGATGTTTAAAGACCGAACTTCAATAGTGCTGGTAGTTGGATCGCCAATATTAAAAGCCCACTGATAGTTTCCTAAAGAATCGTACTTAGCCACAAAATAATCAGGGTAAGTTGGTAAATGGCTGCGCAAAGTATCAACACCCGTTAATGATAAGTCAAAATCAATTAAGCCAAAAAAGTTACCAACCACAATTATTTCATTGTTTGAGTTAACTTTTAAACCCATGAATTCAAAAAATGTGGTTTGTTTAAAATAGTTGATCCACATCAAATGACCGTTCGCATTTATTTTTGAAACATAATAGTTGTAACCAAATGTTGTGAATGAAGTGTCCATGGGTCCTGTGCCAGGATCCATATCAGCAACACCTAAAAGTTTTCCTGTTTGAACGATATTCCCATCCATATCAATAGTTGAATTATAAATGGTGTGATACGCAGTGGTTCCAACCGGAATGTAGGCCCATTGACAGGATGGTTGTGCAAATACTTTTGCGCTTAGTAAAATTAAAATTACGAGAAAATAATTTTTCATTGTAAAGGGTTTAAAAATTATTTATCAAATGTACTGTTTTAAAATTTAATTATATTTCAGCTTTTCATACAACGCCATCAAAACTTTTTCAGGAGTAAAGGGAGCATCAAAAGGAATAATGGCGTTTGGATTAAATGCTTTGATTGCATTGCGCAGGGCAAAGTAGGCTCCTATCCCATACATCAGTGGAGGTTCGCCCACAGCTTTTGAATTAAAAATGGCGAGCTTGCTTCCTTCGGTTTCCAAAGCATGAATTATAATTTCTTTTGGGACGGAATAAATATCAGGCACTTTGTAAGTTGATAAAGCATTGGACAATAATTTTCCTTCATTGTTGTAAATGATTTCTTCCATTGTCATCCAACCAATGCCTTGCACAATACCTCCTTCTATTTGCCCACGATCAACAATAGTATTCATACTCCGACCAAAATCATGTACCACTTTCACTGCATCAAAATCATATCGCCCTCTTAAACAATCAAGTGTTGCAGTAACAATTGCAGTTCCATAAACATGATAAGCAAAAGGGTGCCCTTTTTCTTTTTTTAAATCAAAATGTATTTCGGGTGTTGCATAATGTGCGTGTTCTGATAGACTTTCGCGATGTAGATAACAAGCCATTACTAATTGCTGCCATGTTAGCTGAGATTTATTTTCGTTTACAAAAACATACTCCTCTTTTAGTTTAATTTCTTTAATATCAACTTTTAATTCGATTGCTGCACGATTTCTTAATCGCAGTAAAATTGCATGGCAAGCCAACTCTGTAGCTTTTCCATTTAAGTCAGCCGTAGCACTTGCAGCAGAAGGAGAGGTGTTTGCAATACGTGTAGTGTTGGTAGATTCTATTTTGATACGATTAGGATTGATAGAGAAAACAGTTGCAGCAACCTGCAACATTTTTGTGTTCACACCTTGTCCCATTTCTACAGCACCTGTGCTTACACCCGCACTTCCATCTGTGTAAACATGCACCAATGCACGGGCTTGGTTCATCAGAGTTTTCGTAAATGAAATGCCAAAACAAATAGGCATCACAGCCAAACCTTTTTTCAGGAATTTATTTTCTGCATTAAATGCATCAAGATCGTTGTGAAGCTTTTTCAGATCATACAACTCACTTGCTTTGTTCCAGCAGTTTTGTGCAACACAACCTGCAGCAACTTGTCCGTAATGAAACTTATCTCCATCTTTCAATAAATTTTTTTCCTGAATTACCGATGCCGCAATTCCTAAATGTTCAGCTGCTCTTGCAATAGCAGATTCAATCACAAACATTCCTTGTGGGCCACCAAAACCACGGAAGGCAGTGTTAGGCGGCAAGTTTGTTTTACAACTGTAAGCGGTCACTTTTGCATGGGGAATAAAGTAAGTATTGTTAGCATGAAACAACGTGCGCTCCAGTACAGCAGGCGATAAATCGGCAGCAGCCCCGGCATTCTGAAAAAAGGTGGCTTCGTAGGCTACAATCTTTAAATCTTTACTCAAACCAATTTTAAAATCAGTAGAGTAAGGATGCCGTTTACCAGTCATTCGCATATCATCCATGCGATTTAATACACATTTAACCGGAGAATTTAAATGATGCACAGCAAGAGCAGCCATTGCAGCCCACGCATTCGCCTGATCTTCCTTTCCGCCAAATCCTCCACCGAGTCGCGTAACATCTACTTCAATTTTATGCATGGCTAAACCCAACACTTTTGCAACACAGCGTTGCACAGCAGTGGGACCTTGTGTGGAAGAATAAATTTTTATGTTTCCGTTTTCCAACGGCACAGCATAAGCTCCTTGTGTTTCGATATACAAATGTTCCTGTCCTCCATTCTCTGCAATGCCTTCAAAAATATATTCACAATTTTTCCATTGCGATTGGGTGTCACCAATTTGAAAGGTTCGTGGAGGAATAATTAATTTATTTTGCTTTGCAGCTTCACGCGGATCAGTGATAACCGGAAGTTTTTCAAACTCCACTTTAATTTTCTTTAGTGCTACCCGTGCAATCTCTTCTGTTTCTGCAACCACCAAAGCAATGGGCATTCCACAAAAATCTACAATGCTTTCGGCAAGTAATTGTTCATCAGGAATGATTCCACCAATTTGATTTTCGCCTGTAATGTCTTTATGAGTAAGAATTTTTCTTACACCAGTTATTGCTGATGCTTCTGAAATATCTAATGCAATAATTTTTCCATGTGCAATGCTTGAGTCAAAAGGAACTGCATATAATGTTCCTTTCCATTCAGGAATGTCGTCCACGTAAATAGATTCTCCGCGTGTGTGAGTGAAGGAATCAATGTTTCTCATTACGCAATTTCGTTTTGAAAAAATTCGTCAACATTTATTTTTTCTGGTAATAACTCCACAAAATGTGCAAAAAATAATTGTCGCGCTAATAGTCTTTTGTAATCTGCATATCCTCTCGCATCACTAATGGGAGCAATTTCTGATTGCAGGATTTCATTGGCTGACAAGATTGGTGCAGTTGAAATTTCTTTTCCTTTTAAATGCTCAACTGTTTTATTCAGGTACAATGGAAATGCAAACACGCCTCCAACTGCAATATGTATACTTTTAATTTTAGTGCCTTCAACTTCAATACTCATGGCTGAATTTACACTTGCAATATCCAAATGAGTTCGCTTGCTTATCTTTTCAAAATTGAACAGTGAATTTGGTTTTGGAACTTCAATATAAATGCTTTCAATTATTTCTTCCGCTGATTTATCAATTTGTTTATAGCCCTTGTAAAAATCTTTCAGCAAAACATTTCTTTTAATACCGTTATCGTCAAGTATTAATCCTGCATTTAATGCGAGAAAAAAAATAGTCATGTCACCGATGGGAGATGCGTTTACAAAATTTCCGGCAAGCGTAGCCATGTTACGGATGGGTGTGGAAGAAATCAGTTTCAGGTGTTTTTGTAACAGAGGAAAATGTTTGTTCATCAATTTGCTGCTTCTTAAGTCTTCAACCGTTGAAGAAGCACCTATGTAAATCAAATTATCTTTCTGAGCAATTCCTTTTAATTGATCATTATCAAAAATAAAATCAATTTCAGCATGAACCATGCTGTCATGTTTCTGCACATATAGATCCGTTCCGCCACCTAATTTTATTTTAGTTGGTTGTGATGAATTATCTTCCACTTTTACAAATGCCGACAATCGTTTTGGAATCTCAGAAAAATAAGGCGGAATAAATTTATGTTCGATGAGCCAATTGATAGTATCGTTTTCTTTTCGTGAATTCAGTTGATCAGTAATTAAGGCTGCAGCACGTTCCAAAGATTTGTATCCCGTGCAACGGCAGATATTTCCATCCATGGCTGCAATAGCATTTTCATAATTGGTTTCTTTTTCTGTTAAACAAAAGCCAACTAATGACATCACAAATCCAACCGTGCAAAATCCACATTGAGTACCACCTTCATTAACAATAGCCTGTTGAATGGGATTCAATTCATCCATATTAATTCCTTCAACAGAAACAATATGTTTACCTTGTACATTTCCTAAAGGCATCAGACACGAAGTCATTGAACGGTAGTTTAACTGGTTATTTTTAATTTCTCCAACCAAAATAGTGCAAGCTCCACAATCTCCTTCTCGGCAACCAATTTTTGTTCCCTTTAGGTTTTGTTCATAACGAATAAAATCCAATACCGTCATTCCGGGTGGCAATTTGGTTTTGATTGTTTTGTTGTTGAGAATGAATTCGATCATGAATTAAAAGGTGTTGGGTAAAAGTAAAAATTAATGGATTGACCGACTTAAAACAAAAAATCCCGCTAAAATGCGGGATTTTTGTGGTTGTCCTACCAGGATTCGAACCTAGAAAGGCAGAATCAAAATCTGCAGTGTTACCATTACACCATAGGACAGTTCCTGTTAATCGGGGGCAAAAATAAAATTTTTTAGCACACTAAAGTGTAAAGAATCTTAGTCTTTGTAAACTCTTGCATAAATGTCCCAAGTTTCGTCCAGATTTTGTGATTGAAGCTGAAAATCTTTGGTGGAAATATCGGTAGTTTGTTTCACCTCGTTCTTTAAATGACTGCGCATCATATTGGTTATGAAATTATAAGGCGCTGCCAGCACTTTTGAGGGCAACCGCTTGTGCAATCCTAAAACATCCCATTTTAAAATGGCACGCACAAATTTTCCATTGGCTTCATAGTAGTCGTTTACCTTTTTGTTACCATTTAGGCCAACTAATTCAAAGCGGGCACCAATACTTTTGAGTTCATTGTGCATTTCATCAAAAGTGTATTCGTGCACATGAAATGGATTTCGTGCTAATGATTTTTTATTGTTTGGCGTGGTAATGAGTAATACTCCGCCCGGTTTTAATACACGT
This sequence comes from Bacteroidota bacterium, assembly GCA_031409815.1. Taxonomy (GTDB): domain Bacteria; phylum Bacteroidota; class Bacteroidia; order AKYH767-A; family OLB10; genus JANLUX01. The sequence continues at coordinate 2,805 of JANNXV010000213.1, read as the reverse complement.
AAGCTTTCAATTACAAATTCTTTTCGGGGATGAATGTGTTCGATAAACTGAAAAGCAGTGATTACGTCATACGATTTATCTTCAATTGGTAAAGGGGGTACCGCACCTCGAATAAAGTTCAAATTTGTAATATCGCGATAGCTGTTTTTGTTTTCGTTTACTGTTGCTTCATCGTAATCAAAACCGGTAATCTCAGCAGCTTGCTCGGCCATCAATGAGGTTCCATAAGCTAAGCCGCAACCAATATCCAGCACTTTTTTTCCTTTTATATATGGTACTGCGTATTCGTAAGCATACTGGCAACGCTGATAGGTGACATTGTTGGCTTCATCGTGATGTGCTCTTTCGTGGCTACTCATAGTGTAGAATAATTTAGCTTAAGGGAATTTGAATAATAGATGTTGAGCATAATGAATAAGCTCCTCCATTTTTTTCTAAGAACTAAGTTCTTTAAACGCTCTTTGAAATGGGAGCGCAAAATAAAATAAAAAACCCTTTGGCTATTCTACCAAAGGGTTTCCAATAAAAATGATTCTCAAATTAACCATTGTTGATCATTAGTTTCAATCGTGTACCAGGTTTAATCTGATTCGAATTATGTAATTTATTAATGTCTTTAATTTGTTCAACTGTAACTCCTTCGTAACGTTTAGCAATATTCCAAAGTGTATCGCCAGGTTGAACCAAATGATAGATGTATTTTTCAGAAGCTTTTTGCTCTTTTGCAGGAGCATTATCTACAGTTTGTTGTGAATCAACGTTCATTCCATCAGCCGCATTTTCATTTAAAGCTGCAATCAATTGTTCAGCACTACTATCAAGACTTGTAACTGCGGTTTTATTGTTTTTTACTGCATTTGAATCCTTCTTAGCTGCAATATTTTGAGTTTCTTTAACAGGAACCTTGGTTTTTACCAAAGCATAAACAGCCAGTTTCTGACCTTTCTGAAGTTTAGAAGACTTAAGGCGGTTCTGTTTTTTGATTTCACTAGCAGTTACATCGTATTTGCTGGCAATTTCAGAAAGCGTTTCACCACGTTTAACAGTGTGGTACTTTTTAACCTTTTTAGTAACAATTTCGTACTGTTTACCATTTGAAGCTGTTATTACATCTCCCTCATTTGAACTTTTAAAAGCATCAGCAAATTGAAATACTGGAGTCGAAGGTTTTGACTCTGCATAAATGTTCTCTTCTAGCGCAATAAATTGAGCTAGTTTATTAGTTGGTAATCTTAAAGTTAAACCAGATTCAACATCTGGTATGATATTTCTCTTGTAAATTGGATTAAGATAAGATATAACATCCATTGGCAAATCAAGTTGCTTTGACAATACACTAAAATTAACTTGTCGGTTAACTTGCACAGTATCAACTTGAAAATAAGAATATGCCGGAGCAATTGGATATAAGTTATGTTCTTTAGCATGAGTCATTACATAAGTAACTGCAATAAATGCTGGTACATATCCTCGAGTTTCTGCAGGAAGATATGGCATAATTTCCCAAAAAGTTGTTTTGCCTCCCGAACGCTTAATAGCACGATTTACATTTCCCGGTCCGCAATTATAAGAGGCGATTACTAATAACCAATCACCATAAATTTTATACATATCTTTAAAATATTGACAAGCTGCATGAGTTGCCAATAATGGGTCTTTGCGATCGTCAGTATAGGAATTAACTTTAAGATTATACATTATTCCGGTGTTGTACATAAACTGCCAAAGACCGGTAGCTCCACAACGCGAAACTGCAATTGGGTTTAATGCTGATTCAACTACTGATAAGTATTTGAACTCCAATGGCAAACCTTCCTTGTCCAGAATTTCCTCATACAACGGAAAATACAAATTAGAAAGCCCCATCACACGTTGAGTTAAACCACGCTTCTTTAAAGCATATAAATTGATGTATTGTTCAACATATTTATTGTAAGCGAGTGGAATTGGAGTATTGATTTTGCTGATACGATCGCGATAAACATCATCAGAAAAAGTGGGACAAGTGGTGCTGTTGCACACTATTTTGTCGCTAGCTGTGAGGGTATTAAACCTTACCACATTGTTTAGTGTAACCAAACTATCAAGCATTGAACTGATAGGATCGTAGTCTTGAACCTGAGTTTCCCCGGATTTTGATTCGATTACCTGAGCCTTTGTAAAGCCTGAAATGAGGCCTAACAGGGTGATTATCAGAAATGTTTTTTTAATTCTCATTAATTTTTTGTCGTTTTTATCTTTTGTTCATTACAATAGTTATAGGTAAGATCGTGACTAAATTAGCTAAAAGGAATCAATTAGCCGATTTACCATACATTCTTCAGCCAATATTCAGATTGACTTTATGGAAGTATACGTTGAATAGTGTAATAATGTTTCCTCGTCAAACTTATTTGCAATTGCTTGCAATCCAATTGGCAACCCATTTGAATGATGACCACATGGTATGCTAATGGCCGGCAAACCAGTGAGATTAGCAAGAACTGTGAAGATATCCTCCAGATACATTTTAACAGGATCGTTGATGGCTCCAATATTAAAAGCTGTGGCAGGAGTTGTAGGTAGCAATATCAAATCAAAATTTTCTAAAATCTTATTAGTTGACTCCTGTAATAAGCGCCTTATTTTTTGAGCTTTTCCATAATAAGCATCATAATATCCCTCGCTTAAAACAAATGTACCTAACATAATTCTACGTTTAACTTCTTTACCAAAACCTTCGCTGCGAGTTTTTTTATACGTGCTTTCTAAATCGCCGGCATTCGGACTTCTAAACCCATAATGCACGCCGGCAAAGCGCGAAAG
>JANNXV010000212.1:0-23189 GCA_031409815.1 Bacteroidota bacterium | reverse complement strand
GCGTAAATCGAGATAACGGTATTTCATGCGAATATCATCACCACCATCGGTTTGTTCTTCAATGGTAAAGGGTGGCGTGGCCGAAACATTGAGCACGGTTAATTGTTCCACATTAATTTCAATATCACCGGTCACCATCTTCGGGTTTTTATTGCTTCGCTCTGCCACCTTTCCGGCAACGCAAATCACATACTCACGACCTAACTGCCGCGCGGCTTCGCACAAAATTTTATTAGCATCCATATTAAAAACCAACTGGGTAATTCCATATCGGTCGCGGAGATCCACAAAGGTCATTCCGCCCAAATCGCGTGAGCGCTGAACCCAGCCACATAAGGTAATTGTTGCACCGGCATTTTGAAGTGTTAGCTCACCGCAGGTATGAGTACGAAGCATAGTAATTATTTTTTAAGAGGCACGAAAGTAAAGGTTATTCGGTTTGCGCTGTTACAATCTTATTTTTCACCTTTGCAAACACAATAAACAAATGAATTTACTGTTCAATAAGGCCCTGCAAATTACCCGTATCATGCTAAGATTTCATCTGTTCATCTTTATGCTGTTTTTTAATATCAGCAGTTATGCTCAAAATTCAGCTATTGGAGCGTGGAACGAGCATTTGCCTTATATACATGGAAAAATTGTGGCTGATGGAAATAACAAAGTTTTTTGTGCTACCGATGATGGTTTGTTTGCTTACCTAAAAGAAGATTTTAGTTTGCAGCGATACAGCAAGTTGAGCGGATTAAATGATTTTGGCGTTTCAACCATCGAATACAGTTCCACCTATAAAACCCTGATTATTGCTTACTCCAATTCAAATATTGATTTGGTAAACGATAATGGAAGTGTGTATAATCTCTCGGATATAAAGAGAAAAAATATACCGGGAAATAAAGAAATCAATAATATAATGGTAAAGGATCGCTTTGCATATTTAGCATGTGGTTTTGGTATTGTGGTTGTTGATTTGCAGAAGCAGGAAATTAAAGATACCTATCATGTTACTTCCGACTCCATCAGCAATAAAGTGTGGGAAGTTACTGCTGATGCCAACTGGTTTTATGCAGCTACCGATAAGGGCGTTTACAGGGCTCCGGTAACCAATCCAAACCTGAGTAATTTTAATGTGTGGTCATTAACTTTCTCTATACCAGCTTCAGGATATTTTAACCTGATTGAATCGTTTGCCGGCAACATAATTGCCAACTTTGTTAAAACAGATGCAAGCGGAAACTACAATGCCGATACATTATTCTCCTCCACAAATGGCATAACATGGATGAGTAATTCGCCATCGATGCCCAACCAAAATCAGAATTTTTCTTTACGGGTAAGCAACAACTCACTACTTGTAACCAATAATTATAGTGTAAGTGTTTTTGATGGAAATTTTTCACGTATACAATTTCTGGATGGCAATGTATATGCAAACACACAAACACGCGATGCTTTTAAAGATGCGCAGCAAACCATGTGGGTGGCTGATAAAGAACAGGGTTTGATAAAATGGAACGGACAATCAGTTGAAAAAATATATCCGGATGGGCCGGTGAGTAGTTTGGTGAGTGATATAGAAATCCGAAATGGTGTTTTATGGGTTACTCATTCGGGGAAGGATCCCAAATGGTCCAACAGTTATCGTTCAGCAAGTATATCTAAACTAAAAAATAATTCGTGGTCGTCTTTCACCAAACAGAATGTGGTTGCAATTGATACTACCGGTTTTTTTGACAATATGTCGTTGGCGGTTGATCGTTCAGATCCTGAACATGTTTTTATAGGATCGGCCGGTGATGGATTGATGGATTTTTATAGCACAAATACCCAGAAATATTATCGCGATTACAACAGTACTTTGCTACCCATGGTGGGTAATCCAGGTCAGGTTAAAGTGCAGGGACTTAGCTATGACGATGCCGGCAATTTATGGGCTGTAAATTCAGGTGTAGCCTCATTTGTAAATGTGTTGCTCACCACCGGTCAATGGAAACGCTATTCTTTTCCGGGAGTAATAAATGCAAACCCTTTTGCAGGTGAGTTATTTGTGGATAGTTACAATCAGATTTGGGTACAGATTTATGGTAACGGTGCTGATGGTTTATTTGTCTTAAATACTAATGGCACTCCGGGCAACCCCAGTGACGATCAAAGTAAACTCCTTAATGGGAGTGCCGGAACAGGTAATTTGCCCGACATAAATGTGTATTGCATGGCCGAAGATTTAGATGGACAACTTTGGTTGGGAACTGCTAAAGGCATTGCTGTTATTTATTCTCCATCAGCTGTATTTAGCGGTGGCAATTATGATGCCCAACAGATTTTGATCAAACAGGATAATTCGTATCAATATTTATTAGAAACAGAAATTGTAACGGCCATAGCTGTGGATGGTGCAAACAGAAAATGGGTAGGAACTCAATCATCGGGCCTTTATCTTTTTTCGCCTGACGGACAATCAGAAGTACATCACTTTACACCTGACAACAGCCCCTTGTTTTCAAACACCATTACAGCAATATCAATTGATAAAATTACCGGAAAAGTTTTTATTGGTACTGATAAAGGATTGGTATCCTACCAAAGTGATGCAATAGAGGGTGGCGAAGCCTGTGGAAATATCATCGTGTATCCTAACCCTGTTCGTCAGAATTATGATGGCCCTATTGCTATTCAAGGTGTAGTGAGTAACAGCAATATTAAAATAACGGATGTGAGCGGCACATTAATTTATGAAGGCAAAGCGCTTGGCGGGCAGGCAATATGGACCGGGCGCAATTTCGCTGGCGAAAGAGCACAAACTGGAGTTTATCTTGTTTTTTCTACCGATGATGAGGGCACCAATTCTTGCGTAACAAAATTGTTGCTGATCAATTAGTGTGTTTCAAGCAATTGCTAAATACAGTTAGTCTCTAGGCTGCCAAACCCTAAGCCACCTTAATCAATTTTTATTTCAATTGTAGCTATTGGTTGGTGGCACAAGGAAACTATTTCTGTTGTCAGTTATTTGAATAAAGAAAAGCTTCCTGTCATTAAACATCAAAAAAACTCCCGTTGTGAACGGGATATGGCACTAAACATTTTTAGCTATAAATCATAGGTGGTTTTTTCTACTTTATTTTTTAATGCCTTATCACGCAATACAAAGCCAACCGAAACATACATTAATTGACTTTGAGTAGGAACAAAACTTACGCCTGCTACATTTACTTTTTGATTGTTCTCTGTTAAGAAATCAGTGAGGTAATATTTGAATTTAACATAGGCGCCACTTTTTAGTTTCAGTTCCGCAAATGCAGATGGCAGAAACAAGTTGGTACGATCGCTAAACCAAGCAGTTGTTTTAGACTTTTCATCATTTACAAATACTTTTTGTTTGTAAGCAAGCGCCAATTCCCCTTCAACACCAAGTGTAGCGTATGAACCTTTTTCCATGTTTCCTAACTTTAAAGCCAGTGGTAATCCTAATGTATATACACGCTGTTTAAGTTTTACAGTATCATTTAACTCATTAATAAAACCCACATTTCGTAAAGCCAATCCTGTATAGATACCAACGTTAGGACTAAAATCATAATGAAACTGTTCAGCAATATGCAGAAAGCAGGAAAACCTGACAATGCTATTGGTATTCAATGGAGCAGCGGTAACATTTCCCCATGAAAATATTAGTTCACTGGCCGAAGCAAAATAAGTTGCCTTTTTAGTTGAAGGAGTTGATTTGTTATCCTGCGCATTCAGATTAATTGAAAGGAGAAAAATAATAATAAATAAAGTGCTTTTTTTCATAAAACAAGTTTAAATGTGTCGGCAAAGATATAAGTTTTAGAGTCCTATTACTGTCGTTAATACTTACTCATTAATGTAAAAATCATCAGAATAGTATCTTCAACAGTTGGTTATTATTCCTTTGATATTTGAATAATTATTGTGGATAGCAATGCATATAGCTAACCATTTTAACAACGCAAAAAGCACAATTAATTAATACGATTTTCTATTTAAAGATATCATAAGCGAATCTCAAAATCACTACACAAACAATCACGATAAAAAAGATACGCACAAAAGTACTGCCACGCAACATGGCCAAATGTGCTCCCACATAGCCCCCGGCAATATTAAATACAGCCATCGGAACTGCAATTTTATAATTGATGGCTCCGGAGAAAGCAAAAAATATCAGCGTAGAAAAATCTGTAGCAAAGTTGATCAGCTTAGCGGATGCTGATGCTTTTAAAAAATCATACTGCATTAATCCAATCAAAACAAATACTAAAAAACTACCCGTGCCCGGCCCGATAAATCCATTATAAAAGCCGATGATTAATCCAATAAGAACAGGAATATAAATAGCTGTTTTTATTATTGTAGGTTTTGTGATCAGTCCAAAATTTTTTCTTGAATAAGTGTAAATAGCAACTGCGATCAGCACAAATAAAACAATTGGTTTAAACGTTTCGGGTGAAGTGTGTTTCATAACCTGAGCACCAACTAAAGCTGCCGGCATTGCAGCTATTGAGGTTACTAGTACCACTTTTCGATTTATTTCCACCTTGCGCACATATTGAATGGCAGCCATTAGTGTGCCGCATGCACTCGAAAAACGATTGGTTGCAATAACATTAACAGGTAGCCAACTATTAAATGCAATAAACATGGCGGGCATTTGAATTAAGCCACCTCCACCTACTACTGCATCAGTAAATCCTGCCACAAAAGCAACCAGACACAAAAGCAATAATATTAGTTCAGGACTCACAGTTAATTTATTAATGATTTTATGATTTCAATAACATTTATTTATTCGTTTTAACTTTTCTTTTTGTAAAACGTCCTTCCAAAAATCAAATAAAAGTTGGTAGAAAATCTGCTGGATAAATTATTCATCAAATTGCATTACCCATTTGCCCTAATTGCCTCCACAGGGTCGAGACGAGATGCAGTAAATGCAGGAACAAATCCTGAAACTATACCGATGATTCCGCTTACACTCAAACCAAGTACAATGTTGTGAAATGTAAGTGGCATGTCAAAATCAAAAGCATTGGTTGCTATAAGCGATGCAATATAAACCAATAGTAACCCAACTACACCACCAATTAAACTAAGCACCACAGCTTCGGTTAAAAATTGCAACAGGATAAAATAATTTTTTGCGCCAAGCGATTTTTGTATACCAATGATACCGGTTCGTTCTTTAACAGATACAAACATGATGTTGGCAATGCCAAACCCTCCCACCAGTATAGAGAATCCTCCAATGATCCATCCTGCCATGCTCAAAGCGTTAAACAATCCGCTTATCTGTGTTGAGAGTAATTTGGTTTCGTTCAATGCAAAGTTATCTTCCTCCATTGGTCGCAACCTGCGAATGGAACGCATATTGCCCCGTAACTCATCCATTAGTTCACTATTGCTGATGCCTGCTTTTGCTTTAGCCATAATAATTGGATTTAATCGATCCGATTTGATGTCTAATATTTTTCTGGCAAAATTTACCGGCACCACAACTGTGTTATCATGACTATCTCCAACAATGCTTTCGCCTTCTTTAGAGAACACCCCAATCACTTGCAGCTTGCGCCCACGAAGTGTAATATTTTTTCCGATAGACGTTTCAAACGGAAATAAATTTTTATCTACTTCATATCCGAGTATTGCTACTGGGTATCCACTTTCTGACTCTGATTCAGTAAAATATCTGCCGCCATTTAAATCAAAACTCGTAATGTTGGCATAGGTATGCGATACTAATGTGATATCACAATTCTCAACACTATTGCTTTTGTATTTGATAGTTTGACTACCAACAAATGCCATGAAAGCAAATTCTTCAGCCAACGATGATCGTTGCCTTAGTTGTTCCATCTCTTTATAGTCAGCTAATGGGCGCTGCCAGTATTTCCACCACGGATAGTCGCCACCGAAAGCCCAAGGCCATTTCTCTACATAAATAACGTTGTTACCTAACGATTCAATGCTTCCTTTCACGCTGCTTTCTAAACCATCAACCGCAGTAAAAACGCTGATGATAGAAAAGATGCCAATGCTGATACCGAGCAATGACAGAAATGTGCGTAGCTTATTTACCACCAGTGCATGAAAAGCCATCAACGCACTTTCTTTAAAAAGTTTAATATAGAGAAACATGAGGTAAAGATAATTGATGTGCTAATGTGCTGATGTGCAAATAAAAAAAGTAATTAATTTCATTAGCACATCAGCACATCAATCATCAGCACATCTGATTTAATGCTTTGCATTCTCCAATGCCTTCGCATCGTGTTTGTAGTTGAAAACAAATGGAAAAATCAAGGCCAACACTAATGCGTATCCTGCAAAAGCAAACCAAGTACTTTGCCAATTTGTAACTCCTTCAGTGGTATAATAATCTACTACCAATCCACTAAGGTAACCACCACACATGGCACCAATACCATTGGTCATAAACATAAACAACCCTTGTGCGCTTGCGCGGATATTGGATGGTGATTCTCTTTCTACAAACAACGAACCTGATATGTTGAAAAAGTCAAATGCCATTCCATAAATAATCATGGAAAGTACCAGTAGATACAAGCCGCTGCCGGGATCACCAATTGCAAACAATCCAAATCGTAACACCCACGCTACTATGCTTATCATCATTACTTTTTTAATTCCGAACTTGTGGAGAAAGAATGGTATGGTGAGAATAAAAAGTGTTTCACTTATTTGTGAAATAGATAACAATAAAATTGGATGCTGTACTCCAAAAGAATCAGGATGTGTATTTTTAAAACTCTCCAGAAACGAACCACCAAAGGCATTTGTTATTTGCAAAGCAGCACCCAAAAACATAGCGAACAAAAAGAAAATAAACATTTTTTGTTGTTTAAATAAAACAAACGCATCGAGTCCCAAATTTGAAAGTAATGAGCCACTGCTTTTTGTTTTTGCTGGTGGACATTTAGGCATTGAAAAAGCATACAATCCTAAAACCAATGCAGATACCGCACTAAATATGAGCTGCATGTTAGTGGATTTCCAACCAAAAATATCAACCATCCACATGGCTGCAATAAAACCAATAGTGCCCCAAACACGAATGGGAGGAAAATCTTTAACGATATTAAATCCTTTTTCTTCCAATACAATATAGGAAACTGTATTGTTGAGTGCAATAGTTGGCATGTAAAACATGGAGTTAAGCAACATCACCCAAAAAAACATATTGGAATCTGTGATAGTAGAAGACCACAACAAAAGTCCGGCTCCAATCAAATGACACATTCCATAAACTCTTTCTGCATTGATCCATTTATCAGCTATGATACCCATGATGGCCGGCATAAATAAAGATGCAATACCTAATGTGGAAAATACAGCGCCAATTTCAGCTCCTTTAAAATGTAATGTTCCGCCTAAATACCCTCCAATTGAAATTAGCCACGATCCCCAAACAAAAAATTGCATAAAATTCATTAGGATAAGACGATGTTTGATATTCATAAGTAGTTGGGATTATGCTACGAATATCTGAAAAGGAATGGTACAAAGTTATAAGAGGAGAGTAAAAAATAATCCGCGGTAATTTTTTAACGCGGATTATTTTTAAAATTTAAAAGCTAAAAATTTTTTTCTACCAGATCTTTACTCTGGTGCTGTCGCTCATGTACATTTTATTGCCTGGCTTTACATTAAAGGCTTCATAAAATTCAGGAATGTTAGCAAGTGGGCCATTGATTCGTAAAAAATTAGGCGAGTGCACGTCTGTCATCAATCGCATGGCAATACTTTCGTTGCGGAAATGACCATACCATGATAGTGCATAACCTAAGAAATAGCGTTGTATCGGAGTTAATCCGTTTATCTTTTTTCCTTCTTTGTATTGTTGCGTTAACTTAAATGCTTCGAGCCCCAGCACTACTCCGCCAAGATCAGCAATATTTTCTCCCTGAGTGGCACTGCCATTAACGTGCATACTATCTAACACTTGGAAATTGTTAAACTGGTTGATGATTTTCTGAGCACGTTGATTATACTCTTCTCCATCTTTTGCAGTCCACCAATCGTGCAGGTTTCCTTTCTCATCAAACTGACGTCCCTGATCATCAAAGCCATGTGTGATCTCATGACCAATTGTTGAAGCGCCAGCGTAGCCATAAATAATTGCATCATCGGCCAACGAATCAGATAGTCCCGGAATAATAAAGATGGCAGCAGGCAACACAATTTCGTTGTTTGAGGGATTGTAATACGCATTATAAGTCTGCGGTGTCATATCCCACTCCGTGCGATCAACCGGTTTGCCAACCTTATTCATCTGGTAATTAAATTGCCAAACATTTGAACGAAGCACATTCATAGCATAGGAGCTGCGATCAATTTCAAGATTGGAATAATCTCTCCATTTATCAGGATAGGAAACCTTTTTTATCACACTGTTTAATTTAACAAGTGCACGTTGTTTAGTGGTGTCGCTCATCCAATCCAGATTTTTAATCTGATTACGATAGGCTTCAAAAATATCGTCAGTCAACTTTGAGTAGCGTTCTTTTACCGAAGAAGAAACATATTGCTCAACATACAATTGTCCTAAAGCATCACCTAATGCTTCTTCCTGCTGATCGAGTACACGTTTCCATCTTGGACGTTGTTCTTTTACACCCGAAAGCATGGTTCCATAGAAACGGAAATGTTCATTGTTGAAATTATCGCTCAATTGTGAAGCAAAGGTGTTGAGTAAATGCCAGCGCAGGTAAATTTTCCAGTCTTCAAGTGCTACTGTTTTAAGTTGTTTCTCCACTTCTTTATAAAATTCAGGTTGACCTACCACTACCGAATCGATATTTTGCAAGTTCATTACTGCAAACATTGCCTTCCAGTCAGGTGTTGGAGCTAATTTGCTAACACCTTCTACCGAAAGTTTATTATAGTTTTTGTAAGGATCGCGTAAGTCTTCAATTTTACGTGATGCTTTTGCCAGACTGGTTTCAAGTTTAAAAATAGCAGCACTTTGTTTCTTAGCAGTAGCTGCATCCGAACCGCTTAACTCTAACATCTTAGCTACATGGTTAGGATACTCTTCGCGGATTTTTTTTGTTCTTTCGTCAGTGTTGAAATAATAGTCGCGATCTGGTAAACCCAAACCTCCCTGATACATGTGCAGGGTTACTTGCTCACTATTTTTCTCATCTTGATAAGCCACAATGCTAAACAAGGCTTCCGAACCGTAGGTGTGATGCAAGGCTACCACATCCAAAAAACCTTTCACATCTTTGATGGCATTGATACGATCCAACTCCGCTTGCAATGGTTTTATTCCATTTTGTTCAATGGTAACAGAGTCCATTCCGGCAGAATAAAAATCGCCAATTTTTTGTGCGTTACTTCCTTTCGAGGCGTTTCTATCAGCAGCCGCATTTTCGCTTATTTTTTTCATCCGATCCAATGTTTCGTTCCGAACCGAAGTCCACACTCCCCAACCTTTTTCGTTTCCCGGAATCGGATTTTCTTTTAGCCATGTACCACACGCATATTGAAAGAAATCATCAGCCGGGTTAATGGTAGTATCCATATTCTCAATAAGGACATCTTTGTCTGTAGCGGTTTCCTTTTTTGCAGAAGGTGAGTTACAGGCAACTAGAAATGCAACACAAGTAATTGTTAACGTGGTCTTTAAATGGTTCATTATGACAAGGGATTTTGATTTTTGTCAAATGTAAGTATAAAGCAAAATGTAAGGTTCTGTTTTCGACAAATCAGTTTAGACTAACGACCAAAAACGGATTTGTTTCATTTACGATCATTCTTGTGGGATGATGTTGCACTAAAATTATGGTTACTGTTTTTCAACAATTGACCAATAAATATAAAACCTAGTTATTAGCAATCGCTTGAATTCTACCTTTGCGCCCTTTAAAAAAGTAACATGGAACGTAAAATAAATTCAGCTTTAATTTCTGTTTTTCATAAAGATGGCTTAGAGCCGATAATCAAAGCATTAACTAATTTAGGTGTGAGGATGTATTCAACCGGAGGTACTCAAAGTTTTATTGAGCAATGTGGAGGAACCGTGACAGCTGTCGAAGACCTTACATCTTATCCTTCTATTTTGGATGGAAGAGTAAAAACACTGCATCCCAAAATTTTTGGAGGTATACTTGCAAGAAGGGAGAATAAAATGGATCAGTCGCAACTGGAAAAATTTGAAATTCCACCTATTGATCTGGTGATTGTGGATCTCTATCCGTTTGAAGATACGGTTGCTTCTGGTGCTGCAGAAGACGCAATAATTGAAAAAATTGATGTGGGAGGAATCTCACTGATTCGCGCTGCAGCAAAAAATTTTAATGATGTCTTGATTGTTTCATCAATGAATGATTATTCTTTCCTGCTTGAAATTCTGTTGAAACAAAAAGGAGCTAGTACACTTGAACAACGAAAGCAGATGATGATACAGGCGTTTACTGTTTCATCCGGTTACGATGGTGCTATTCAACGTTATTTCTCAGGATTGAAAGAGACCAAATCTTTTTCCATGGTTGGTATCCACACCAACCATACTCAATTGCGTTACGGAGAAAATCCACATCAGTTGGCGAGCTATCATGGCAATTTAAATGATGCTGTGGAGCAGTTGCATGGCAAAGAATTATCCTACAATAATATTTTAGATATTGATGCAGCTATTGCTTTGATTTCAGACTTTAAAGCTCCCACTTTTGCAGTTATTAAACATAATAATGCCTGTGGAGTTTGCTCCCGTAACTCCGCGTTAGAAGCCTGGAAAGGAGCCCTGGCAGGTGATCCGGTTTCTGCATTCGGTGGTGTGATTGTTACCAACCAATCTATCACCAAAGAAATTGCAGCCGAAATAAGCAAATTATTTTTTGAGGTGTTGATTGCGCCAAATTTTGAAGCAGAAGCGCTGACGATTTTAAAAGAAAAGAAAAATCGTATTTTGTTAAAGCAAAAATCATTTGCATTTCCGGCACAACAATACAGGAGTGTATTAAATGGGTTATTAGAACAAACCCGCGATACTAATGTTGAGACCAAAGAACAAATGAAAGTGGTGACAAAAAAATCGCCCAATGAAAATCAATATCCTGATTTAATTTTTGCTAATATTTTAGTGAAGCATAGTAAATCAAATGCAATTGTGTTGGCTAAAAATCAGCAATTGTTAGCCAGCGGAGTGGGACAAACATCGCGTGTAGATGCTTTGGAACAAGCTATTGAAAAGGCAGCGCATTTCGGTTTTGATTTGAATGATTCAGTAATGGCTTCAGATGCATTTTTCCCTTTCCCTGATTGTGTAAATATTGCACATAAAGCGGGCATCACCGCTATCGTACAACCGGGTGGTTCATTGAAAGATGGAGACTCTATAATTGCCTGTGATACCAACAGTATGGCAATGGTTACAACAGGTATTAGGCATTTTAAACATTAAAGCGTTAATAAGTAGCGTAAATATTGCCACCTTTGCAGCCGATTAATAATTTACTTTAAGGCGGAATAAAAAAATCGCATGGAACAAGATCAGGTAACTGAGATAAAATATAATCTTCCGCCTCAAAAACAATATAAAAACAAGAAACGCAGAATGGGACTATTTGATTTTCTCACGCAGGAAATAGCAATTGATCTTGGCACCGCCAACACGCTTATCATCTCAAATGATAAAGTAGTGGTTGATGAGCCATCTATCGTTGCTATCGACCGAACAACTGGTAAAATAATTGCCGTGGGAAAACAGGCAATGATGATGCATGGCAAAACGCATGAAAACATTAAAACTGTTCGTCCATTAAAGGATGGCGTAATTGCTGATTTTGAGGCTGCTGAGCAGATGATAAAGGGAATGATTAGAATGATTAATCCCGGCAACAGGTTGTTTACTCCTTCATTGAGGATGGTAATTTGTATTCCTTCCGGCATAACCGAGGTAGAAAAGCGTGCCGTTCGCGATAGTGCAGAACATGCAGGTGCAAAAGAAGTATATCTGATTCACGAACCGATGGCTGCTGCAATTGGTATCGGCATTGATGTGGAAGAGCCAATGGGTAATATGATTATTGATATTGGCGGTGGTACCAGCGAAATTGCTGTAATTGCTCTTGGCGGTATTGTTTGCGACCAAAGTATCCGTGTGGCAGGTGATGGTTTTACCACTGATATATGGGATTATATGCGCAGGCAACATAATATTTTGATTGGTGAGCGTTCGGCCGAAAGAATTAAAATTGAAGTGGGTGCCGCCTTGCCTGAATTAGACAATCCTCCACCCGATTATGCAGTGCATGGTCGCGATTTGATGACCGGAATTCCAAAAGAAATTACGGTTAGTTATTCCGAAATCGGACACGCCCTGGATAAATCTATCTCAAAAATTGAAGAAGCTATTTTAAAAGCGCTTGAAATAACTCCACCCGAGTTAAGTGCTGACATTTACCGCACCGGAATTTACCTTACCGGAGGAGGAGCTTTGTTGCGTGGTTTGGACAAACGTATTGCAATGAAAACCAAATTGCCGGTTCATATTGCGGAAGACCCGCTAAGAGCAGTTGTTAGAGGTACCGGTATTGCATTAAAAAATATTGACCGCTTTAAGTTTTTAATCCCGTAAGGGACGCATGCAAAGCAATCCCCGCTCAACGAAATATTTTTTTTTATTATTTATAAATAGCATAAAACTTATTCAGCAATAATGAGAGCCTTGTTTATTCTCTTATGGCGAAACAATTTTACACTTCTGTTTCTTTTTGTCGAGAGTTTTTGTTTTTACTTATTGGTACAAAACAACGATTTTCAAAATGCTTCCATGCTAAATGCCTCAAATGCTATGGTTGGCAAAACCATGGAAGGGGTAAATTATGTGAAAGAATACATTCATTTAAAGGATAACAATATTGCTTTGGCTGAAGAAAATGCTCGGCTCAGAAATTCGCTTAAAGAAGCCACTTACCAAAATGATACACTGACTAACATCATTAGAGATACCATTAATCGCCAACAATACTCTTATATCACTGCCAAAGTAATTAACAATTCGGTTAACCGGAGAAACAACTACCTCACTTTGGACAAAGGCAGCTTGCAGGGAATAAAGCCGGAAATGGGAGTAATTTGCAGCGATGGAATTGTAGGTATAGTAAAACAAGTATCGCCACATTTTTGCACAGTAATGTCGCTATTACACAAGGATACCAGGTTGAGCGCTAAAATTAAGCGAAACGATTTTTTTGGTTCGTTAATTTGGGAAGGCGGTTCACCATTTTTTGCTTCACTTAAAGAAATTGATAAGACAGTTCCTGTTCAAAAAGGCGACACTATCAACACCACTGCATTTTCTTCCATCTTTCCGGCCGGAATAATGATTGGAAGAGTTACCCATTCGCGTGTTGCAGCAGGCTCTAATTTTCATGATATCGAAATTAACTTAAGCACACAGTTTCAGAAATTATCGCATGTTTATGTAATTGATAATATTTTAAAAGATGAACAGCGTACATTAGAAGTAAACAATACCGGAGATGATCATTGAGATACTAAAAATTGTTTTCCGTTTTATCATTCTGATCGCTGTTCAGGTGCTGGTGCTTAATCATGTGGAAATAAGTGGATACATCAACCCGTTTTTATATGTGCTTTTTATCCTGATGTTGCCAGTTCGTATACCACGAGGTTTATTGTTGATGATTGCATTTGCTACAGGTTTGCTGGTTGATCTCTTTAGCAATACCACTGGTATGCATGCAGCAGCTTGTGTATTGATGGCCTTTCTACGGCCGGGTTGGTTAAAAATTATTGCTCCGCGCGATGGTTATGATGTGGAGGCTGTTCCTTCGGTAAAGCGGTTCGGTTTTCAATGGTTTATTATTTATTCATCAGTAATGGTGTTAGTGCATCATGTATTTCTATTTTATATTGAAGTATTTAGATTCAGTGAATTTTTTAGCACTTTAATGAGGGCATTGGCTAGCAGTATAGTTACTTTGTTGTTGATTATTATCACCCAATATTTGTTTACAAAATCGGAAGAACGATAATAATTAATGCCCTGGTAAAGTTGTTAAGAGATTACTTTTACAAAAAATGAATAACGCATCTACAGGACAACGATTTGTGATTCTCAGCATTTTCACTGCTGTGATTTTCATTTTTCTGATACGGTTATTTTATGTTCAGGTACTGGAAGAAAGCTATACTGTTTCGGCCAATAACAACGTGTTGCGTTATGTAATTGACTATCCGGCCCGAGGTATGATTTACGATCGCAAGGGAAAAATAATGGCCTTCAATCAAGCCGTTTATGATTTAATGGTAATACCAAGGCAGGTAACAGAAATTGACACTACTGAATTTTGTTCGCTACTCGGCATCACCAAAGAAAGTTTTATAGAGAAATTTACGAAGGCAAAGCAATTTTCGTCCTATAAAGCTTCCATTTTTGAGAAACAAATCCCTGCTGAAACCTATGCTACCTTGCAGGAAAAACTATACAAGTTCAATGGATTTTATGCGCAGCCGCGTACACTGCGAAAATATCCGGGTAACACAGCCGCTCACACTCTGGGTTACATTGGAGAGGTAAATGACGATTTAATAAAGAAACATCCCTATTACCGATCGGGCGATTACATTGGTATTAGTGGCATCGAACAGAGTTATGAAACTGATTTGAGGGGTAAGCGAGGCATTCGGGTAGTAATGGTAGATGTCTTTAATCGTGAAAAAGGTCGATTTAGAAATGGTGAATATGATACCCTTTCAATTACCGGAACCAATCTTACATCATCCATTGATGCTACTTTACAGGAGTATGGAGAAAAACTAATGCAAAATAAGGTTGGCAGTGTGGTGGCGATCGAACCCGGTACGGGTGAAATTCTGGCGTTAATCTCAAGTCCTTCTTACGATCCTAACTTGATGGTAGGTAGGGTTAGGTCTAAGAACTATTCATACTTGCTTAAAGATCCTATCAAACCACTTTTTAACCGAGCCATGATGGCCTATTATCCGCCAGGGTCAACATTTAAGTTAACTAGCACACTAGCTGCTTTGCAGGAAGGAATTATCAATGAACACACCTCATTTCCGCACAGTTTTGTGGTTGGCAGTAAATCTGTAAAATGTCATAATCACCCGCCTGTAGATTTACGCGGAGCAATACAATATTCTTGCAATCCCTATTTCTGCAATACCTTTCGAACGTTTATCGATAATCGCAAATATGGCAAAAGCGAGAAAGGGTATGAAACCTGGCGAACGTATATGGAGAGCTTTGGTATTGGTAAAAAAATTGGTGTTGATATGCCACATGAATTAAAAGGGCTATTACCATCAGTAAAATTTTATGATAAAATTTATGGTGCCGGTCATTGGAAAGCTTCCACCATTTATTCGCTCGGAATAGGGCAAGGTGAATTAGGAATTACGCCATTACAAATGGCTAATATTATTTGCATTATTGCCAACAAAGGATACTATTATACTCCACATGTTATTAAACAAATTGGCAATAAACCAAATGATTCTCGAAACCTTCGCGAAAAGCATTTGGTCAATATTTCGGAGCGCAATTTTGATATAGTGCAGGATGGAATGCAAAAAGTGGTTGAAGCCGGCACAGCAAGAGTTGCTCGTTTTGATTCAACAATTATTTGCGGCAAAACAGGTACGGCACAAAATCCGCATGGTAAAGACCACAGTTTATTTGTCGCATTTGCCCCACGTAATAATCCAAAAATTGTGATTGCAATTATGGTAGAGAATGCCGGGTTTGGTGCTGCTTGGGCAGCGCCTATCGCTAGTTTGATGATGGAAAAATATTTACGTGATAGCATTTCAAGGCCTGCATTGGAGGAACGTATGTTAAAAGGTATAATACTTCCGGCCGATGATTATGTTAAAGTGCCAGCTATTAAAGTAGTTGACGCCACTAAGCCCACTAACTTAAAGGTAGTTAAGAGTAAAAAAGCAACGCAGGTTGCTTACAAAAATGAGACAACAAAAAAGCCTCTTTGAAAATATTGACTGGTTGTTGGTAGGCATTTACCTGCTGTTGGTACTTATGGGCTGGCTTAATATTTACGCAGCGGTTTATAATTCCGAGCACAAAAATATTTTTGACCTTACTCAGAGCTATGGTAAGCAATTAATATGGATTGGTACCTCTTTGTTTATTGCCCTTTGCATATTGATAATTGAAGGCAAATTTTACGCAGCTTTCTCCTATCCCATCTACGCGATCTTAATGTTATTACTATTAGTGGTTCTAGTGGTGGCTCGCGATATTAAAGGGGCAGTAGCATGGATTGATATTGGAAGCTTTAAATTACAGCCTTCTGAATTTGCCAAGTTTGCAACTAATATGGCACTAGCTAAATATTTAAGCACACTTAATATTCGCATGGAAGATATGCGGACAAAAATTATTGCCGGATTAATTGTAGTGCTTCCTGCTGCCATTATTTTAAAGCAAAACGACACCGGTTCAGCACTGGTATTTGCCTCTTTTATTTTCGTGCTTTATCGCGAAGGCTTATCACAAAACGTACTCATCTTTGGTTTTTTTGCTGCCTTTTTATTCGTACTCGCACTAATGGTTAAGAGCATAATTCTAATTATTGCAATAGCTTCACTTGGTCTCCTTGTTTATATATTAATGCGTAAAACACGCAAAAATTTATTCGCAATTTTAGCAATCGTAATTCTTTCGTGTGGAGTTGTGCTGAGTGTCGACTTTGCTTACAACAAAATACTACAGTCGCATCAGCGCGAACGTATTGATGTTTTGCTTGGAAAAAAGAGCGATCCAAAAGGTGCAGGTTATAACGTAAATCAAAGTCTAATAGCCATTGGAAGTGGAGGGCTCACAGGAAAAGGATATTTACAAGGCACGCAAACCAAATATGATTTTGTGCCTGAACAAAGCACCGACTTTATTTTTTGTACGGTAGGCGAAGAGTGGGGATTCTTAGGAACAACCATTGTGTTGCTATTATTTCTTGGCATGCTGTATCGAATAGTATTTATTGCCGAACGACAGCGTTCTCAATACACCAGAATTTATGCCTATGGTGTGGCCTCCATTTTATTTTTTCACATTATGATTAACGTTGGAATGGCGATTGGATTGGCTCCGGTAATTGGAATCCCCCTTCCATTTTTTAGCTATGGAGGGTCATCATTGTGGAGTTTTACCATCTTACTTTTTATCCTGATAAAGCTGGATAGTTACAGGATGTATATTTTGAGGTGATAAGTAAAAAAATTAACTTTGATTGATGTTGTACAAATTAGATAAAACATTTTCAAAAATAACTACGCTCAAAGAAAGTTCTGCTAATTATAATTATTGGAAAACAAAAACCACTACAGAAAGATTAGCGGCAGCTATTTATCTTATTAAAACGGCTTACCGTATCAGCGAGTTTCCGCCAATGGAGAAAACTCTCACTTATATTGGAAAAATTAAGTCAAAAAATAAATTTTAATTTTCATAAATTAAAAACATTTTAATATCTTAACATACATCATTCTTAATCTTAACACTGTGCAATTACTTTTGGATAAATTAAGACTAAAAACCATGAAAAAAATCAAACTTATCTTAATTGTATTATGCCTTTTATCTAAAGGTGGTTTTGCAGGTTCTACAGCACCTGGTTGTTATTATAGCGCATTAATTAACTCTACTCAAATCGGATTTGTTGCAACCGGCAGAACTGTAACAACAGCATGTGATTTGCTTTCAGTTGGCGATTACACTTGGGCGGTTTATACATGGTCAAGTACAAATGCAAGTGATAATTCTTATTTTGCATGGCAGTACACATGGGGAACAGTTGCTACTTTAGTATTAGACGATACACATGCGCAGGATCCAGATGTGGCATTGGTAAGTCAGGCCGGTGTTATTTATGCTGTTGTTTCATCAAAGAATAGCAATACTGGCAATGCACAGTATGAAGTTTATAAATGGAATGGTTCAGCATTTACTTTATATACCAGCTCCACAACTATTACAGTTTTAATGGGTAGCGGACTTGTTGTTACAACTGCAATTCATGTTTCAGGCAATAAAAATGGGCATGTAGTAATTAATTTTGATAATGGAAATCTTATTTATTATACTTGTGGTGATATTGATTATCCAGCTTCTGGTTCACCATTAAAGATTGATTTTGGTAATGCATATTCGGTTACAGGTGCTGCTTTTCCTGCACATGGTCCTACTGTGGCTTATCCTGATGTTTCCGTGGGAGTAATTGAGCATTTTGGCGAAAGGCCGGGGAGTAGTATTGTTTGCTTTTCAGAAGAAGAATACGATGGGACAAATTATTATATAACAGGTTTAGGATGGCCCTTTAGCGAACTTTATGATGTATCGACACACGTTAATAAAAACACCTCGGGTGTGGGATCGGGGGCGTATGTATCGAATGGGACAATATCTCCGTATGACCAGGGATTTTTAGACCAAGTGGCATCAAGTACTAATACAATTGGAAAAACCGCCATAAGTATTACAGAGAGACATGGCTCAGATTATAAATATCAACCACAGGTTGCATGGTATGAAACAGATAATAGCGGCAATCAATATATCAAATCAGCGATGGCTTATTGGGATGGTTATTTAACTACCTCTACTGTTATAGCTAATGATTTGACAAATTATGGTCCTATTCCAGATGACTTAAACTCTAATCCTGCAATCGCAAGTTCTATGAGTTATGATTACACTGTTGTTGCATGGGACTATCAAGAAAATGTAACCAATTGTCTTAGCAATACCAGAGAGCCAATAACAGTTCAAATGAGGTATTCGACTTCTGTTTACACTGCTTCTTATGTGCTTTATAGCAATTATTATCTTGGAGTAGGAGAACCTGCATTGGGTTCAGGCAGTAGTTGTCCGGGCGATAGGTTAAATGCCATTTCTGTAGCTGCAGCTCAAAGTGTTGAGGCTTTATACTTTTTTTATGATTTAGATGATGGTTATGTTTACTCTAAACATGCTGTTCCTAATTCTACTTTCGCTTTAAAAATAGCGGACGATAAAAAATCAGAATTAAATCTGTTGTCCCCAAACCCTGTTAGTTCAAATGTGAAATTAAATTTGCCGGATGAGCGCAGTGCTTATAATCTTTCATTGTTTGATTTGAGTGGAAAAGTTGTTTTTAAATTATTTGGTAATAATAAACAGTTAGATTCACAATTGTCTGAACAAATTATCACTCTTAATTCCGGTACTTATTTATTAAAAGTGGAAAATGGTTCCTTTGATAAAAAACAATTAATCATTAAATAAAATTTATTTTGGGTGTTTGCATTTATTGCAAACACCTTTTAATTTATTTCAATTTTACATATCCATGAAAACAGTTTTAGTTTTTTTATTTGTAATTTGTTCTTCAACAATTAGCCACGCTCAATATGTTATTACTAAATTATGGGACAAAACTCTTGGTGGTGATAAAACAGAATCTAATGTGGTAAATGGTGATTTTGGATTGCAATACAGTTGGAATTATCATCCAACCAAAATATATTCCCTACCTAATGGAAATATTCTTGCATGTGGTACATCGAAATCAAGTATTAGTGGTGATAAAACACAATTTAGTTGGGGATCTACTGATGTTTGGTTAGTACTAATTGATAGTACAAGTGGGCAAAAACTAGCAGATTATCGTTTTGGTGGCACAAACGAGGATCAATTTGTAGATTTCGATATATTGCCTAATGGCAATTATTTTTTAACCATCACTTCTGGGACTTACAATTCATCTGGTGATTATTCTGTAGCATTTAATGGAGTTTCTCAGGGACCTCGTGTTCGCTATCTTTTATTAGACAGTGCATTTAATAAAATATGGGATCGGGTAATACAGGGAGATAGTTTTAATCGCGGAACGCGAATGATATGGCGAAATAATATGTATTACTTATTATTTTATGGAGTCAATTTAAACAGTTGTGAACTTAATGATACGATATGTGACGGAGAAAACGCCTATACAAATCAAATTGGATTAGGTGTATATGATAGTAGTGGAACTATTGTTTGGGATCACCTGTACGGTGCGGGAAGTGTATTCACGGGAAATGAAGTAATAGATGATTTAAGTTACGATATTTTGCCATGTGCTGATAATAAATATTTTTTGACAGGCAGGGCTTATGATACACATTTAGGTTGCACGAATTCAGATTCATCGGCAGGATATTATGATATTTCCATCTACAATATTGATAGCATCGGAAATGTGTTATGGCATCGGTGTTATGGTGGAGCTGGTAATGATTTAACAGCAAGTAAGCTGCTTCCTACAAATGATGGCAATTTTTTCTTTGCTGCCATAAGTAATTCACCCCAAAGTGGCGAAGTAAGCCAGCTCAATCCGGTAATACCAATTGCAACCGGTTTTGGCGACAGTTCTTCCTTATGGATTGTAAAATTTGATCCCCAAGGAACAGTAATTTGGGATAAACGATATGGAAGTTGTCATTATGTTCAATTTGCAACTGCAATTAAGACTCAGGATGGAGGTTTTTTGATAGGAGTAACCATTGGGGGTGCAAACGTTGCTATCTCAATTGATTCTGTGCCAGGTTGTGATGTAACGGAGTATGGAAGAGGTTTAGCAGATTATTGGGTGTTAAAATTGGACAGTGCAGGTAATAAGGAATGGGACAAACGCTGGGGAGGTAGTGAGCGAGACGGCTTAACAGATTTGGCACAACTAACAGATGGGAGTTACCTTGCATTAGGCATTAGTTACAGCAGTGTGAGTGGTGATAAAACAGAACCTAACCGTGATACAAGCCATATCAATTTTGGTGGAACAATTACACCTGCTACAATGGATTATTGGGTGGTCCGTTTTAGAGCAGATAAAGTAATTGGATTGGGTGAATTTTATGAGCAAATAAATTTGAAGATTATGCCAAATCCTTCAAATGATATTTGCCACATCAATGCTGCAAACATTACAAATGCTACCCTAACGCTTTATGATATTACAGGGAGAAAAATGATGCAACAAGAATTTAATGAACATGCTTTAATTAACCTTGCATTATTAAGTTCGGGAGTTTATATTGTTGAGTTACAAAATGAAAAAGGAAGAAGTGTGAAAGGGAAATTGGTTAAAGAGTAAATGTTTTTTGTGTGCTGTATCATGCTTGAATAATAGTTTACATATCATTTTCTTATAATAATTTTTTCCTGCCGGTTTCTTTAAATCTATCTAAGTCGATAACGATCTGAAAAAATTTGGTAGGTCTTTTCGGTTTATTTTTTTTAAGTTTACCAATTCTCCTATGTAAAAAAGTTGGATAGAATTTTGAATTCTCTTTTCACCAGGTAGCAACTTCCCTATTACCAACTCCCTATCTTTGCCTCATGCAATCAGTATCGGAAGCAAATTTGTATTGTAATAGTTTAACAAAATACAGCAGGCTGCAAACACGCGAAGTATCTATTGGAAATGTATCATTAGGGGGGAGCAACCCTATTCGTGTACAAAGTATGACCACCACCGACACAATGAATACCATTGCTACTGTGGAACAAAGCATCAGAATGATTGAAGCCGGTTGCGAATATGTGCGTATTACAGCTCCTAGTATCAACGAAGCACAGAATCTTAAAAACATAAAAGAAGAATTAAAGAAACGCGGTTATACAACTCCGCTTATTGCAGATATTCATTTTACACCCAATGCTGCAGAAGTAGCGGCACGCATTGTAGAAAAGGTAAGAGTGAATCCCGGAAACTTTGCTGACAAAAAGAAATTCGAGAACATTGAATATACCGACATTGCTTACGAAGCAGAATTAGATCGGATCAGGCAACGCTTTTTACCATTGGTAAAAATTTGTAAAGAATACGGTACTGCAATGCGTATTGGAACTAATCATGGTTCGCTCAGTGATCGCATCATGAGTCGTTATGGTGATTCAGCTATAGGAATGGTAGAATCCGCATTGGAATTTTTACGCATTTGTGAATCGGTAAATTACCACAGTATTGTGTTGAGCATGAAATCGAGTAATCCGCAAGTGATGGTGCAAGCCTATCGTTTGTTGATAACGAAGATGCACGAAGAAGGAATGAATTACCCATTGCATCTTGGAGTAACTGAAGCTGGCGAAGGAGAAGATGGAAGAATAAAATCTGCTGCCGGTATTGGTACTTTATTAGAAGATGGAATTGGCGACACTGTACGTGTTTCATTAACTGAAGATCCTGAATTTGAGATTCCGGTTGCCCGCGCATTAGTCGATCGATATTCAAATCGCCAATTACACACCACAATTCCAACATTAAAAGAAAACATAAAGCTGCCTTACAATGCATACGAATATAAGAAACGAGAAAGTATCGCTGTAAATAATATTGGCGGTCAAAATGTGCCTAGAGTAATTGCTGATTATAGTACGCAAGAAAAAATTACTGCTGCTTCCTTATTTGCTATTGGATATAATTATTCTGTTCCATTAGACAAATGGAATCTTACAGATCAGGCTTGCGACTATGTTTACCTGGGAAATAAAACCATTGATTTTGAAATTCCAGGAACACTCGGGGTAATTGTTGATTTTGCAATATGGATAACTATTGAAAAAAGAGAGCAGGTGTACCCAATGTTTACATCACATGACTTTTTAATTCATTCTCAACACTCAACAACAATTAATTTTATCAAGTTCAATGTTAATGACGTTTTCAATTTCGATTTTAGCAAACTTGATAGAACCTGTGTACTTGTTTTGGAAACAAGCAATACACATTCAATGGCTGAGCTTAGAAGAATTTGCATTGAGTTGATGTTACATGAAAGCAAAGTTCCAGTTATTATTCATTACAATTATGACAACATCAATGAAGAAGGTCTTTGTTTAAAAGCAAGCACTGATGCAGGCGGATTGTTTTTAGATGGCTTTGGGGATGGATTATTTGTAACTGCAAAAACGGTGTCACCAAAGATCATTAATAGTATCTCATTTGGAATTCTGCAAGCATGCCGACAACGTATTTCTAAAACAGAGTACATCAGCTGTCCTAGCTGCGGACGCACATTATTTGATTTGCAAGAAACCACTGCAAGCATTCGTTCCCGCACCGAACATTTGAAAGGATTAAAAATTGGCATTATGGGTTGTATTGTTAATGGGCCCG
>JANNXV010000211.1:0-1940 GCA_031409815.1 Bacteroidota bacterium | reverse complement strand
ATTTTTTTATCAAACAAAAAAAAGCTCCTGTTAAAGGAGCTTTTAGAATCTTAATCTATTTATTAGTGCTTATGTCCATCATGCGAATCGTGACCATGATCATCATGATCATCGCCTTTTTGACATAAACCAACAATTTCATGAAAAGTATCATGTAAACCTGCAAGATTTTTTGTGATAACAGCATCATCAGCTTTTCCATCAACTAATTTTTTTAACTCCTTTGATCCAACAACTAAATTGTCAACAGCCGCTTTAATTTTATCGCTCTTAAATTCAGCCGGTGGAGTTGACTTTTGCAATGCTTCTGCTTTAGTTACCATTTCGCCTGCACGTTCTTTAATAGGTTTTAGGTCGCCTTCTTCACTTGGGTGGAAGGTTTGTGCCATTACGCTGTGGAAAGTTTTAAGTTCTGGCCAGTCGGCAGGCTTGGGTGCTGGTTTGTCCTGGGCAAATGCAAATGCGGTGGTTAACATTAGTAGGGATGCAATAATTGATTTTTTCATGGGTTCAAGTTTTTTTTTGCTAAAGTACCTGATCGGCACATAATATGAAAGTTTTTTTTAATTCTTTATCAATTTCCCTTTTGCACTCATGCCTTTTTCATCTCTTGCTTCCACCACATACATTCCCGCTTTTAATGCTGACACATTAATGGTTGCCTGCTCATTAAACTTTTGTTGAATTAAAATGCGACCGGTGAGATCGTAAAGGGATAGGGTGGAGTTAAGGAAGGAGGGGGCTGAGATAGTTGTGAATGAGGATGAAGGGTTTGGAGTAAATATTACCATCTGATAATTGAAGTCAATTTCATTAATTCCTACACTACTACCATTCAAAGTTTTAAAAATTGTCCCGTGTGTACCAACTCTGTAACCAATATTTTGATCTGCAAATTTTATTGCAGTCATAATAGTGTCCAAACCCATAACTCGCTCTACAAAAAAGTTGTTGCCGAAATTTATTGTTTTTTCCATTAATTGGAAATTTGAAGAGTATCCCACACCATTATTTAGAAAAGCCAAGAACATTGCTCTTTGCAATGTACTGAACCAACTATTCCCTCCATCAACTGACCTGAAAAAACAATCAGTACAATTTGGAGCAACACCAAAACCAAATACTAAAGTATCATTCACAATATCCAAATCTTCAATATTAGCCCACCCACTACCTACATTCAGCTGCATCCAGTTTGAGCCTTTATTATTGGTTCGGAATATGTTCGCATTTTGATCTGCAACAAACCAACTACTATCATTTATAAGATCAATAGAACTAATATTCCAAGAAGGAAGTGAATCAACAATCCAATTAGCCCCAAAATCAAAAGATTTTAGAATATTCCCGTTAATGAAATTGCCTACTACTACAATAGTTGAATCGCTTGTAATTATCAAATCATTAAAATAATAAACTCCAACAAGATTTTGAATTGGATTCCATGAAATTCCTCCGTCTATTGTTTTAATCATCAGGCCATTTTTTGATATCGCAATACCAACTGAATCGTTAAGAAAATCCACTCGTTTTAATGAAATATTTGTGTTTGCGCTATATTGATTCCAAGTTAAGCCACCATCAACAGTCTTTAATACTGTTCCGCTGTCCCCAACAATAACTACTGTATCTTTATTGAAAACTTTCAAATCCGACAAAGCTCTGTCAGTTCCAGAATTTAGGGTTGTCCATTGAGGAAAGGCATTGTGATTAATCAGTAATATAAAACCTATTAGTAGTAAAAAATATTTCCTCACGACTTCAATTATTGTTTGTAAAAGTACTTATTGGAAACTGAATGAATCAAACAAAATTTTTCAGTATCTATACAAGTCTAAATGCCATTAATTAGAAGGGTATATCAAAAAAAAGCTCCGTCCCGATGATTCGGGACGGAGCTTTTTTTTGATATTTAAAATTTAAAATTACGCCACCTGTGG
>JANNXV010000210.1:0-11833 GCA_031409815.1 Bacteroidota bacterium | reverse complement strand
ATGTAAATAAAGTAGAAACCAAAGTGCAGTTAACACATAAACCCTCGGGGATTGTAGTGGTTTGTCAAATAGAGCGTTCGCAACATGGCAACAAAGCATTGGCGATGGGAATGTTGCGCACCAAATTGTACGAACGTGAATACAAAAAACACATCGATGCCATCGCATCCAAACGAAAAACCATGGTTAGTACCGGTGACCGCTCAGCAAAAATCCGTACTTATAATTATGCGCAAAGTCGTGTTACGGATCATCGCATTGGTTTATCAATGCACAATCTTCCTTCATTTATGAATGGAGATATACAGGAATTTATTGACGCCTTGCAATTAGCAGAAAATGCGGAGAAGATGAAAGAAGGAGTAGCAATTTAACTTAATGCAGAATTAAGAATGCAGAATGCAGAATTGCCTATTCACCTCAATTACCTTAATCACTCCAATTACCTTTACACCAAATGACACGCACCGAACTTTTTGAACAAATAAAAAGGAAACGTTCGTTTCTTTGTATAGGATTAGATACAGACATTACCAAAATCCCTAAACATCTATTAGATGCAGAAGATCCGATTTTTGAATTTAACCGACAAATCATTGATGCCACTCAGGAATTTTGTGTAGCCTACAAACCCAATCTTGCATTTTATGAAAGCCTTGGTGCAAGTGGCTGGATCAGCTTAGAAAAAACATTGCAATACATTCCTAAAGATTGTTTCACCATTGCTGATGCTAAGCGTGGAGATATTGGTAATACCTCCGCTTTATATGCCAAAGCATTTTTTGAGCAAATGAATTTTGACTCGGTAACTGTTGCACCTTACATGGGAGAAGATTCGGTTACTCCATTTTTAAACTTTAAAAATCATTGGGTGATTTTACTTGCGTTAACCAGCAATAGTGGTGCACAAAATTTTCAAATGAAAAAAGTTGAGAACGATCAGTTTTTATTTGAGCAGGTAATTGAAACGAGCAAACATTGGGGAACGGCTGAAAATATCATGTATGTAGTTGGAGCTACTCGAGCTGAGCAGTTGAATGAAGTTCGCAACTTAATTCCTGAGCATTTTTTATTGGTTCCAGGTGTTGGTGCGCAAGGCGGAAGTTTACAGGAAGTTGCAAAGTATGGTATGAATAAACAATGCGGATTATTGGTTAATTCATCGCGCAATATTATTTATGCTTCGGCCGATAAGGACTTTGCTTTTAAAGCCAGCTTAGCGGCACTAGAAATGCAAAAGGAGATGGAAGTGCTATTAATGGCAGCCAACCTAATTTGAAAGTGTTTTTTATTTAGAAAAACGACCATTTTTTAAAAAACTAAAAGGTCATAAATCAGTATTTAGTTGTTAACAAGTTGCTCATTATTTTACTCGATAAATGAGCTAAAAATCGTATATTTGTTAAGAATTTAAAACTTTATTTAACTAATTGATAATGAGTGAAGAAATTTTGGAAAAAGCAATAAAAAATAACGATTATATGGCCGATAGCATTCAGGTGCTTGAAGGCTTAGAAGCAGTACGAAAACGCCCAGCCATGTACATTGGCGATATTGGTGTAAAAGGTTTACATCATTTGGTGTATGAAGTAGTGGATAATTCCATTGATGAAGCCCTTGCAGGTCATTGTAAATTCATCACTGTAGATATAAATCCAGACAATAGCATCACGGTAAAAGATGATGGTCGTGGAATTCCGGTAGATATGCACCAAAAAGAAAAGCGTTCAGCGCTTGAGGTGGTAATGACTGTATTGCATGCCGGAGGAAAGTTTGATAAAGATTCTTATAAAGTTTCCGGAGGTTTACATGGAGTGGGTGTTAGTTGTGTTAATGCACTCTCATCACATCTTAAAGTAAATGTTTTTAAAAACGGAAAGGAATATGTTCAGGAGTACAGCATTGGTAAACCTTTATATTCTGTTAAGGAAGTTGGTGTTACAACAAAAACAGGAACTGAAGTTACTTTTTTACCTGACTCCAGCATCTTTATAGTACATGAATACAGTTATGATACGCTGGCATCGCGTATGCGTGAGTTGTCTTATCTGAACAAAGGCATCAGCATTACGTTAACAGATTTGCGTGAACTCGATGCAGAAGGAAAGCCGGTTAATGCACAGCAGTTTTACAGTGATCGTGGTTTAATTGAGTTTGTAGAATATTTAGACGGAACCCGTGAGAAGCTGATTGAAGATGTAATTTATATGGAAGGCGAGCGCAATGGTATTCCGGTGGAAGTAGCCATGCACTACAATACTTCCTTTAATGAGAATGTTCATTCCTACGTAAACAATATTAATACCCACGAAGGTGGAACTCACTTAGCCGGTTTCCGCAGGGCATTAACCCGTACTTTAAAGAGTTATGCGGATAAACAAAAATTTTTAGATAAACTAAAATTTGAAATTAGTGGTGATGATTTCCGTGAAGGATTAACTGCAGTAATTTCAGTTAAAGTGCAGGAGCCACAGTTTGAAGGACAGACAAAAACAAAGTTGGGTAACAACGAAGTGATGGGTGCTGTAGATCAGGCAGTGAGTGATATGCTTGCGAATTATCTGGAAGAGCATCCGCGTGAAGCTAAGTTTATTGTAAACAAAGTTATTTTGGCTGCTACTGCTCGTCATGCTGCACGAAAGGCGCGTGAACTGGTACAACGTAAAGGGGCATTTTCAGGATCCGGTTTACCGGGCAAACTAAGTGATTGTTCAGAACGCGATCCGGAAGCATGCGAATTATATTTAGTCGAGGGAGATTCGGCAGGTGGTACAGCCAAGCAAGGTCGTAATCGTGCATTTCAGGCCATACTTCCGTTAAGAGGTAAAATCCTTAACGTTGAGAAGGCAATGGAGCATAAGATTTTTGACAACGAAGAGATCCGGAATATGTTTACTGCTATGGGCGTAAGTAAAGGCACTCCTGAGGACGAGCGAGCTTTAAATATTGTTAAGCTTCGCTACCATAAAATTGTAATCATGACCGATGCCGATGTGGATGGTAGTCATATCACAACCTTGATTTTAACTTTCTTCTTCCGTCACATGAAAGAGTTGATAGAGCAAGGATACATCTACATTGCAACACCTCCGCTTTATCTGGTAAAAAAGGGTAAAGAAGAGCGTTATTGCTGGGATGATGAGGGCCGCAAAGCAGCAGTAAGAGAATTGGCTCCGGAAGGAAAGGAATCATCTGTAACCATACAACGATATAAAGGTTTAGGAGAGATGAATGCCGAACAACTTTGGCAAACTACTATGAATCCGGATAAACGTACGCTTCGTCAGGTAACTATTGATAGCGCAGCTGAAGCTGATCGCATTTTTGCAATGTTGATGGGAGACGATGTTCCGCCACGCAGAGATTTTATTGAGAAAAATTCGAAGTACGCTAAGGTGGATATATAAAGTTAATTTTAACATTATTGGGGCTAAATAGTAGAATGATAGCGGGTATTCATTTCTGCATTATTTTCGCACCACAAAACATAAAATTTAAATTCCAAAACAATGAAAATAACTGTTGTAGGTGCCGGTAATGTAGGCGCCACTTGTGCAAACGTAATTGCACACAAAGAACTTTGTAACGAAGTAGTATTGCTCGAC
Organism: Bacteroidota bacterium; assembly: GCA_031409815.1. Classification (GTDB taxonomy): domain Bacteria; phylum Bacteroidota; class Bacteroidia; order AKYH767-A; family OLB10; genus JANLUX01. The sequence goes on along the minus strand of JANNXV010000210.1, from coordinate 8,228 downwards.
ATTAAAGAGGGAACAGCCGAAGGCAAATCGCTTGATATGTGGCAAACAGCCCCGATTAATTTGTATGATACACGAATGATTGGATCAACCAATGATTATTCAGCCACTGCAAATTCTGAAGTGGTTGTTATAACATCCGGTCTTCCGCGCAAGCCGGGTATGAGTCGTGATGATTTAATTGCGACCAATGCAGGTATCGTAAAATCAGTTACCGAAAATATTGTAAAGTATTCTCCTAACACCATCATTATTGTAGTAAGTAATCCGTTAGATGTAATGACTTACTGCTCTTACCTTACTTCTGGCTTTGATTCAAGCAGAGTATTTGGTATGGCAGGTATTTTGGATACTGCTCGCTACCGTGCATTTTTAGCAGAAGCTTTAAATACATCTCCAAAAGATATTCAGGCGGTGTTAATGGGTGGACATGGTGATACGATGGTTCCTCTTCCTCGCTACACAACGGTTGCAGGAATTCCGGTTACTGAATTAATCAGTGCAGATAAATTAGACGCCATTGTGCAACGCACAAAAACCGGTGGAGGTGAATTGGTGAATTTGATGGGAACTTCAGCATGGTTTGCACCTGGTGCGGCAGCAGCGCAAATGGTGGAAGCAATTGTTCGCGATCAAAAAAGAATATTCCCATGTTGTGCCTGGTTACAGGGTGAGTATGGATTAAAAGATATTTACTTGGGTGTTCCGGTTAAGTTGGGTAAAAAGGGTATCGAAGAAATTATTGAACTTAAACTGAATGCTGATGAGAAAAAATTATTGGCCGACTCAGCGGTTTCTGTAAAGGAAGTAATGAGCGTACTTGACAGAATGCAGGAAGCAGTTAAATAATTATTTGTTTCATGAAAATATCCAGCCCGTAATTTTTATTACGGGCTGTTTTTTTAGGTTGAACAATTAAATTAAAGTTGAAGTATTACAATAAAATAAATTATTAAATCTACTAACATTGAAACTAAAAATTCATTCAAGCAAATTCTGTTTTACTTTTTTAGTGTTACTTGTTTTTTCTGGAAGTGCAATAGCAAAGGACAATCTTCCTAAATTTTCAAAGAACAAAAAGGGTTCTCTTTATTTTTATTTCGGATACAATCGCGCACTCTTTTCTAAATCTGATATTCACTTTTCAGGACCGAACTACGACTTCACTCTGTATGATTTAGAAGCATCAGATAGACCAGTGGCATTTGGTGCGAGTTATGCAAATCCCCGAACCTTTAGTGTGCCTCAATATAATTATCGTCTCGGCTATTTCTTTACCAATCGGTTTAGTCTATCATTTGGTATGGATCATATGAAATATGTGGTGAATAAAGATCAGATGACTACAATCTCAGGAGTAATTACTCCGGAAGCTTCTACAACTTATGCAGGCACCTATTTAAATCAGCCCATTCAGATGAAAGAAGATTTGTTGCAATTTGAACATACTAACGGTTTCAATTTTTTGAGTTTGGATGCAGAATATCTTCAACCGATTTATGCTACAAAGAATCAGGTTTTTTCAGTGCTTTGGAATGTTGGCTTAGGAGGAGTTTTTATGATTACCAAAACGGATGTTCGTGTGATGGGTGATGGTCTTGACAATCGTTTTCATTTATCAGGCTATTCGCTGGCCGGTAAAACCGGACCAAGATTTGAGTTTTATAATCGATTCTTTATATCGGGCGAAATAAAAGGTGGATACGCAAGTTTGCCATCCGTTCTAATTAAGAACAGCGCTCCTGAACGTGCCGATCATAATTTAAGTTTTTTAGAATATTACATGGTGGCTGGTGTTAATTTCAGAATTGGCAACGGAGCTAAATCAAAATAATTAGTTCGTTTTATTTTTTAGTGGATTCGTTTTTATTTTTAAGTAATTGTTTTTTCAATGCAACCAATTACCTTTTTCTAACGTCTTTAAGTAATAGCGAACATAAAATTAGGTGGTCTGACTTGTATACTTATGCTGAATTATTGCAGGGTTTAATGCATGTAGATTATGAAAACAGCTATAACTTTCGCTCCAGTTAAATAATTGTACTTAAAAACAAATCCAATCATCATGAAAAAGTTAAACATTATTTTGTCGATAATTTTTGCCACAATTTTTATTATTAACGGTTGCAGAAAAGATAGCGACTCGGAGCCGGATGGAACTTCAATTGATAACTCATCTGCACAAAAGGCAACCATAGTAGGTAGAGTATTAAATGAGATTAATGAGCCGGTTAAAGGTGTGTCAATATCTGCGTATGGGCAAACTACTCAAACCGATCTGGATGGATTATTTGTTTTAAAAAATATTGGTGTCAACAAGGACCGATGCATCGTTCATTTTGCTAAAGCAGGATTTTTTAATAGAGCACATGCATTTATTCCTACCATCAACAGTGTTAACTATCTTAAAATAGTATTAACTAGTAATGCGCAAACGCACAGTTTGTCTTCTACAGTAGGTGGAACAATCAGCCTTCCCGATCAATCGTCAGTTCAATTTCAACCCAACTCTTTTGTTACTTCTGTTGGAACCCCCTACAATGGAATTGTTAACATAGCTCTTAAACATCTTTCGCCTGATGATCCAAACTTCGGTTTCATAATTCCGGGTGGCGATCTGGCTGCTCGAGATGCCAGTGATAAAGAGGTGATACTTTATTCGTATGGTATGTTGGGTGTGCAATTAACAGGCAGTGGAGGCGAGTCTTTACAACTTGCCTCCGGCACTACAGCAATATTAAATGTGCCAATAGCTGCATCACAAATTTCAACTTCGCCTTCCACTTTGCCATTGTGGTATTTTGATGAAACGATTTCTTTATGGAAAGAGCAGGGTATTGCCACTAAAGTGGGAAATAAATATGTTGGAACAGTTTCGCATTTTAGTTTTTGGAATTGTGATTTTCAGGGACCTAGAGCCGGCATATCCGGCAGGGTGATTGATTGCAATGGAAATGCAGTGCCAAATGCATGGGTATATACCAGTACACAGGGTCATGGTATGACAGACCAAAATGGTATGTATACCGGAGAAGTTTTGGCTTCATTTCCTTGTACAATAAGTGCAAATTGTGGTTCAAATAGTCAAGTAATAAATATACCATCTTTATCAGTAGGTCAAGTATATGAGGTTCCTGATTTAATTGTGCCTTGTACTATTTTGATTGTAAACACTCCGGTGATTTATAGTAAAGTAAATGGCACACTAAAATCATGTTCGGGTCAAAATACCAATGGTCTTGTAACGATAAGCGATGGCAATGATTTTTTCATTTATCAATTTATTAATGATGGCAATTTTAGTTTTAATGTTCCGCCCTCAACTCAACTAACTTTAAATGTTGTGGGTTATGATGCTAATTATCAGGCATTGATTAATAGTCCTGCAGGTTCCGACTCACTTGATTTAGGAGACATCGCATTATGTGACCCCAATAATACTGGCGAAAATTGGTTTGTTTTAAATGGTGGTGGTTTTAACAATAAATTATTTGTTATTGATACCACATTTACCGACAACATATTTAGCGCCTCCACCTATTGTTATGTGGAAGGTGCTAATCATGAAACCGGAATACCCGCTTATTTGGCCTTATATTTTAATGGAACCACTATTGGAAGTAATTCGGGCTATTTAAATATTGATGTAGATGGAACCCTGGGGTCAACCTATGATTTGCAATCCGGATTTGGTGTTCCTATATTTGAAGTGGTGAGATATGGAAATGTTGGAGGACGAATAGCTGTTTTATTTAACAGTAAGTTAGCCAATGCTGCTGGTGATTCTTTACAAGTATCCGGAAAAATTAATATCGCCCGAAGGCAATAGCGAATTATGGTTTTGAAATAATTGATTTCGAACTTTTATTGTTGATTAAATTGTTGGAGGTTGAAACACTAAAGTCAAAAGTTGTTGGGCTGGTGTTAATCTCAACCGGTGTTTGACTCCATGTTTCCAATCCATTTCTGTGTTTAATGATTACATAATAACTGCCGTATTGTGGAGTAGTAGTAAAATTAAATGTGGCTGTGCCATCTATTGCAAGTAATTTTTTTGCACTGTACAAAATGGAGTAAGGTGCAACCGGTTGCACTAATTTCATTTCAATAGTATCGCATATCAATGGTGAATTAATCGGATCAACTACCGCATTCATCAAACCATTGCCATTATAATATCCTTCAATTAAAACTTTTGCAGAAATACTAAAGTTGCAATAGTTGGATGTTACTTCAATACCTGTTGAACTGGCAGTGCAACCATTGACTGCAGTTTCTGTTACCGAATAATTGCCTGATGTTTTTGTAACAATACTTTGTGATGTTGATCCGTTCGACCACAAATAGGAAAAAGCACTTGATGCCGACAACATCACAGAGTCGTTATTACAAAAAGTGGTTGCGCCATTTGCGGTAATGGTTGGTGTTTGATTGTTGTACGTAAGCAATACATCATCAACCCGATATTGTGTCAACGATCCGTTTTGCCTGAATCGAATATTTAAATTTGTAACTGATGGAATCGTATCGCTAACAACCACATATTTCCATCCACCTCCGCTTGATAGTGGAGGATAATTAAGGGGAACATAATTAATTCCATCAATACTTGTCTCCACAATAAAATCGGTACCAGTTGAATTTATTGAATTTTTATTTAGCCCAAATGATAAGGCGAGATTATTATAACCAAATGTGTTGATGCCATTAATGGTAAAAATTTTTCCGATTGTGTTGGTAATAAAAACATTTGCTCCGGCAGAAGTAGTGGTATATCCGGTTGAACCGGAAGTGTTACGAACATCTGCTGTTCCGCTGAACGTGAATGTGTCATTGTCAAAGCCATTATTTAGTTCATGCGTTGCAATGGCAGTGGTTGCAGCAACAGAACCCATGGTTTCGTTAAAGACAATTCCGGTCGATGGAAAATATTTATAACTAATATGCACCGGATTGGAAGTAGCTGTGCAAATATTTTGATTCGTAATACTAACAGAATAAAAACCTGAATCAGTAACAGTAACCGAAGCAGTAGTAGCTCCGTTCGACCATAAATACTGATTGCCACCCGTTGCATTTAAAGTAACCGTATCTCCAACACAAAGTAAAATAGCGCCTGAAGGGGAAATAGATGGAGTTGGATTTTGTATAATCGAAATGCTGGTTAACGGCATCGAATCATTAAACAGGTTAGCATCGTTAGTTAGTGAAGTGTAACCATTAAAGCTGTAATTACCCCCCACTAACATATTGTAGGTGCTATCGAAATTAATAATCATGGAATTTCCGGGCGATAAAATACCGCTTGAAATAGTTTTACTAAAGATGGTTGTTACTAGCAATGGATTGATTGCCTTTAGTTCAATGTTAGTGTTGGTGGTAGAGAAGTCGATGGTTGTTGTGCCATAATTTTTTATCTGCACTTGTAAGGCCTGTGTGGAGTTAGCACATAAATTATTTGTTGGAGCAGTTACTATTTGCATACCTATGTCAGGCTGAACGCAGTTGGAAATAGGGAAATCGAAATTTGCATAGATGGGTAGATGGTCAGATGAAATTTCAAGTGCGTCAGCTATTGCTTGCCCTACTGCGTAGTTTGGTGTACGGTTAATTGAATCATTATAATGAATGCCATCATTACCATAGGCAGTTGTTGAATTTGCGACATAGGTCATTCCTCCGCTTAAACCAATTGCTTTTGAGTAAAGCATCATATCAAATCGATCGTTTAATCCACCATTCGATCCGTTGTTAAAACTTCTTGTTCTGGTGGATTGTGTATGATAGATTGCATAAGCAGCATTATTCCAAGTGCCAAATAAAGGCTGTGGGTCAATCACGTGTCCTTCGTTGGCCGGGTTTACAAAAACTAATTTCTGATAAGCACTTTCGCTCGATTTATAAATATTGAAATCGCCACAAACAATAAAATTACTTCCGGCAGGCAAAGCGTTTGTTACTTTTCTTAAACTATCTACTTCAAGCGCACGTTGAGATTCTTCCACATTTCCTGAACTTGATTTTAAATGCAAGCCGTAAATTCTTAGGGTGTCGCCACTTGAATTATGCACCAGTTTAAATTCATTAATATCCCTCAAGTCAGTAATAATTCGATTATTGGCTACAAATGAAAATTTTGATGTGCGGTAAAATATAGCATTGTCGGTGTCAAATCCGTTAATAAATGTTCCGGCAGCATAGCCGGATGAAACTTTATTTAATACTTGTGCAAGAAACCAGTTAACACCCGATTGAGAATTCATTTCACTCACTACCAAAATATCGGGTAATGTGGCAGCTAATACCGTTCTGAAGTAAGAATTCCGAACGGTACTATCACTGGTCGGGTTGGCATTGTCAGGATAATTGAGTAGGTTATAACTCATTATCATTATTCTTTGGCTGCCAACTGTTACTAAATTTGAATTGCTTGTTGTATTGTTTCCACCCGGGCCTGAAACAGTTAAAGAAATTGTTTTAGCACCCGATGAAGTATAACTCACAACGTGAGGGCCCGCAGTATTTGCAGTAGCAGGGTTTGCACCGGCACCAAAATTCCACGAGTAGGTGTTTATATTACCAGTTGAAGTGCTGCTAAATAATGTTGTAGCGCCCAAACAAACCGAAGGTTGACTAACCGCAAAACCTGCAATTGGCGGTTGACCATACGATTGCAATTGCAGAAAGAACGCAATCACCAGCGGAACGATATGCTGAAATACCAATAATTTTCTTCTTGCAACAAAAAAGTACATGTTTCTTGGGGACTTAATTTGTAAATAAATTCAATACGAATAAGGGTACTACAAATGTACCATTTTGCCCTCGATTGAGCACTATAAATCTTAACTCAATAGTGATTTATTAATTGTTGAAAAGCAGTAGCGTCTAGTTGCCGCTGCCCGATTTTTCTCCCACAAAATGATGGTCGGTTTCTTTAAACAACACATTGAATGTTGTTAAGCTACCGTAGATGCGAGTCAGATACTGTTGGAGATTTATTTTTTCTTCTTCGGCCAATTTATCATTTGAGTTGATACGTTGTTCCATCACACGCAAGCGGTCGCGAAGCATAATGATTTTGTTGAAGAAAACATCAATCGAAATTTCTTTGGGTTGCAAGCCGGTGTTGCCGGGATACAAAATCATTTTTCCGCCCTGCCATCTGGCTCCCAGCGGAACCACTTCCTGTATATCGGAATATCTTTTAATGATATTGGTAAACACGCGTTCCACTTCTGAAAAACTTACCAGATCGGTGTCGGGCGCAGCCGCTTCAATTACTTCCAATGCATTGTAATTTTTAGATACTTCTATCCGTCCTCGTTCAGTGAAAACGATAGTATAAGTTTTTGCTTTTACATTGATCACCACACCTGCCCCAAATTCAGGATGTTTAACACGCGATCCGATGCCTAATTCTTCTTCGTTCATATGATATTGTTAATTGAGTTGAATATGTTAATTACGATGACTGAGTTAAATATGTTGCGAAACGGGATTAATTAAACTAAAATACTATCACATCATTCTATCAGGATATATCCTAATCACTTCATTACCTCATCACATAATCACTTCTAAACACAAATCTAACTAACTTTGAAAAATGATGATTGGTATTCGTCCAAAAAATCCTGACGAGCGTTTAATTAAACAAGTGGTTGATGTACTACAAAAGGGTGGAGTAGCTATTTTACCCACTGATACTATTTATGCATTGGTGGCTGATATTTACCAAAGTAAAGCCATTGATCAGATTGGTAGAATAAAAGGGTTAAAACTGGAGAAGTCGAATTTTTCTTTTCTGTGCAGCGACTTAAAAGATATTTCCACCTTCACTAAAAATATCGACCGCAGTATTTACCGCATATTAAAACGTGCCTTGCCAGGCCCTTATACTTTTATTTTGGAAGCAAGCAATGAAGTGCCTTCCATTTTTCGCAGCAAAAAAAAAACAATTGGTATCCGTATTCCGGATAATGAAATTATTTCACGAGTGATAGAATTAATCCGGCATCCACTATTATGTCAACAATGTTTTCATAATGTTCATTTATTTCATTGGGGTCAGTAGGATATTCTGTAATGACATCATCAGCATGTAATGAAGTGGCAAGCAATGGATGCCCGATTAATTCTATCACTCGTGAAATAATTTCATTATCCGGAATACGGATACCAATTGTTTTTTTTTTGCTGCGAAAAATGGAAGGCACTTCATTGCTTGC
>JANNXV010000209.1:0-13263 GCA_031409815.1 Bacteroidota bacterium | reverse complement strand
TATCTCGCCATCAACGAGTCAACAAAAAAATGGACAATGCCCATCAAAAACTGGGGACAAATTTTAAATCAATTTTTAATTATGTTTGAAAATCGTTTAATAATCTAAAAATCTACTTACACACTTTGTGGGATAGTGTCGCTATTTGATTGCTTTCGCAATTTAGATATGTAACATTATCAAAATATCTGATTCCAGTCAGGTTAGCACATGAAGCACCAGGGCAATTTAAACTTGTAGCATTCACCACTGCACTACAAGTAGTATCCATTTGGTTCCCATTCATACAACTGGCAAAGCCATGTGTATTTAACCATGTTCTAAAATTTGCATCCGGTATTGTCACAAACTGCGCATCAGTATTTGTTAAAGCAAAGCACAATGCAAGACTTGTTATAATATTTCGGGTAAAGTTTTTCATAAACAGAATGGGTTTGTAAGGGTTTAGTAAAGATAGAATTTTGCAACCACCCTTGCAATCATCTTGCCGAAAATTATATTGCTGCTAAAATTTAAAACTCCTCTATCAGTTCATCAATCTGATGTAACAACTCAGGTATCTTTTCTTCAATGATATTCCACACAATGTCATAATCAATTCCAAAATAATCATGAATCATTATGTCTCTTGAACCCGCCATCCTTTTCCATTCCACATGGGGATGCAGTGCTTTAAAATCAGTGTCAACCCTTTTGGTGGCTTCACCAATTATTTCAATGCTTCTGATAACGGCTCTTTTCAAGGTCTCATCCTCAAAAACATCAGGATATGTTTTACCTGCTGTAGCTTTTAACAGAAATTCACATTCTTCTTTAATGTGCAGTAAAAAATCACGCAGCGATGGAGACATATTCTACTTCGCTTAAAATGTATTTGCCAATATGAGGGCTTAACGATTGCGGGGTGAGCAATTCTATTTTACGTCCTGTAATTCGCTCAAGCAAAAAAGCAAGATCCATGAAATTGTCAAAGTTTTTTTTGTTTGTATTAAACTCTACAAAAAAATCAACATCACTTTTCTCTTTCACTTCATCGCGGACAAATGAACCGAATATTCCCAGCCTTTTAACTCCTAAAGAATGTATCTCCAGTTTATTTTGTTCCAAAGCCGCAAGCAATTGTTGTTTTGTACTAACAATAAAATTCATAATCGCAAATTTAAGTTATTTCGTTCGCAAACTTTGGAAATTCAAATGAGTTGTGCTTAGTCCTGTAACACTGTTCCCTTTTACTTAGTCCTTCCGCCTTCAAATTTATCATACACTTCATCAACGGGTTCCCACAATTCTATTTTATTTCCTTCCACATCCAGTATGTGAACAAACTTTCCGTAATCGAAAGTTTCAATTGAGTCTGTTATGGTAACTCCTTCCTTTTTTAGTTCTTCCACCAATGCTTCCAGATTCTCCACACGGTAGTTGATCATAAAGTCCCTTGTAGATGGTTCAAAATATTTTGTGGTCTCTTTAAACGGACTCCATTGTGTAAAACCTTTTTTTGAAGAATCAGCTCCTTGTCTCCATTCAAAGGATGTTCCGTATTTATCGGTATCCAAACCCAAATGAGTTTTATACCATTCTTTTACTTTGTCGGGATCTTTGCACTTAAAAAAGATACCACCAATGCCGGTTACTTTTTTCATTTTTTTATGATCGTTTATATTGTTTGAAATGATTGATTTAAATGCGAACCCAACACCAAATCATATTATTAGTGCTAAAATAATTAAAGTTGCTTTTTTCATTTTGTTTATTGTTCAAATTTCAACTGTTTGTTTGGTCAATATCCACTGTAGCAAATCGCAAAATCTGTATCATAACCCTTTACCCCTTTTCAAGCCATCCTCTCTTTTTAAAAACTATCAACAATCCAACCGCAATTATCGTCATCACCAACCATATTCCTAAATATCCATAAGGCGAATATAATTCAGGCATACTCAAGGGCATTTCTTTTCCAGTTATAGGATCAACGCGACTAAAGTTCATTCCGTAAACACCCACAATAAATGTGAGCGGGATAAATATGGTAGAGATAACAGCTAACACTTTCATGATTTGATTTAAACGATTGCTTACACTGCTCAAATAAATATCCATCAAACTGGCAACAATCTCTTTGTAACTTTCCACCAAATCCATCACCTGTATGGTGTGGTCGTAAGTATCGCGCAAGTATATTTTTGTCGCATCACAAATGTATTCGGTATTGGTGCGTAGTAAGTCATTCACTTTATCGCGCTCTGCAAAAATGGTTCTACGAAAAACAATTAATTCTCTTTTGATTAACTGTATGCGTTGTAATGACTCACGTGTAGGTTTCGAAAACAATTCGTCTTCTAACTCATCCAATTTATCACCAATTGTTTCGAGCAAAGGAAAATAATTATCCACAATGGCATCCATCAAAGCATAAGTCATGTAATCAGCTCCTTTTGAACGAATGGTTCCCTTTCCTTCCCTCATACGCTTTCTTACCGGTTCAAACAAATCATCATAATGCTCCTGCATACTAAGCACAAAGTTTTGGCCCAGAAAAAGCGAGAGTTGTTCATTTAAAATTCGCGCATCAGCAGTATGACTAATCATACGCGACACGACAAATAAATGAGCATCGTGCTCTTCTAATTTTGGTCGTTGATAGGAATGTACCACATCTTCCATCTCCAAACGATGAATAGAAAATGTGGTGCTAATTTCTTCCAGCATCTTGCTGTCGCCAAATCCTTTGATCTCTATCCAATGCGTTTGATCAGGCTTGGCAGCCAATTGTTTTTTAATCTCACTTACATTCTTCAGCTCATGCTCTTCTAAGATTTCCTTATCGTAGGAATAAACTTTAATGATTGGTTTTAAAGCATCAGTTGTAGGCACATACATTCCAGGACTGGAACCAGGTGCCACATTTTTTTTTCTACGTACACTTGCTCTCAAAATCGGAATCTTCGATTTAACTGCAGCTCTAATGCTTAATTTTTCTTCCAAAGTTTGTATGTGATGTATTACTGTTGATAATTAATCTGAATTCGATTTTCTACGCTTTGTAAAAATAGATAAAATGAACATTTTTGTTTCCTCTTCATTTTATGTCAATAAATTATTGAATTAGCACATCAGCACATCCAAAAATCAACACATCATACATGACCCTACAACCAATAGACTGGATTATCATCGTTGCTTACCTCTTACTTAGCCTTGCTATCGGAGTTTATTACAAGGACAAAGCAAGTAAAAGCCTTACAGATTTTTTTCTTGGCGGTCGTAATCTTCCTTGGTTTGTAGCAGGCGTTTCGATGGTGGCCACCACATTTGCTGCCGACACTCCACTTGCAGTAAATGAGCTAGTGGGTCAATATGGCATCTCCGGTAACTGGCTTTGGTGGAATATGTTGTTTGGCGGAATGTTGACAACATTTTTCTTTGCACGTTTGTGGAGACGAGCAGAAATTTTAACCGAAGTCGAATTGATTGAATTCCGTTACAGTGGTAAACCTGCAGCATTTCTTCGCGGTTTCAAGGCAGTGTATTTAGGTTTGTTTATGAACACGCTAATCATCGGCTGGGTAAATGTAGCTTTAGTAACTATTCTAAAAGTCTTTTTTGATATTCCTGAAAACGAAATTTTATGGTACGTTGCAGGAGCCATGATTCTTACAGCAGCTTATTCAGCCATGTCGGGGCTGTGGGGAGTGGCAGTTACAGATATGGTGCAATTTATCATTGCAATGACGGGTTGTATTGTGCTTGCAGTTATTGTGGTAAACTCCGATAAAATTGGTGGCATTGACGGGCTCAAAGAAAAACTTCCTCCCTGGAGTTTGGATTTCTTTCCATCGCTGGGCGCTAAATCAACAGCAGGAACCATTGCTGCCACTCTTACCATAACGGTTGGTTCGTTCCTCGCCTATCTCAGCATTTGGTGGAGCAGCTGGTATCCGGGTGCGGAACCAGGTGGCGGTGGCTATGTTGCACAACGCATCATGAGCGCCAAAAACGAAAAACATTCTGTGTATGCAACTCTGTTTTTTCAGATGGCGCATTATTGCTTGCGTCCATGGCCATGGATTATTGTGGGTTTGTGCAGTATTGTTTTGTATCCTGATTTAAGTTTTGCCGACAAACGATTGGGATATGTGATGGCAATGAAAGAGTTTTTACCAACCGGCTTCAAAGGTTTATTATTAGTTGCGTTTCTGGCTGCTTATATGAGTACCATCTCCACCCAACTAAACTGGGGTACCAGTTATTTGGTTAACGATTTATACAAACGATTCATCAAACCTTCCTCCTCATTTAGCAATGAAAAAGAAGCCCAGCACCACTATGTTCGTTTAAGCAAAATCACTACCATTTTAATTATGTTGCTTGCGCTTTATGTAACCACATTGATTCATTCCATCTCAGGTGTTTGGAGTTTTATTATTGAGTGTGGAGCAGGTCTTGGTTTGGTTTTAATCTTACGCTGGTATTGGTGGCGCATAACAGCTTGGAGCGAAATAACTGCCACCATTACACCATTTATTGCTTATGCAATTTCAAAATATGTATTGCACTTAGAATTCCCGAATAGTTTTTTCCTGACTGTGGGTGTAACCACAATTGCGTGGATTGTGGTTACCTACAATACGCCTCGCGAAGATTTTGAACACCTCAAACGCTTTTATTTAAAAGTTCGCCCCGGTGGTTGGTGGGGACCGATACAAAAAATTACAGGGCACAACGATAGCGACCGGAATTTCGGATGGTTGTTTCTCTGCTGGTTCAGTGCTGTGCTAATGACCTACTCTGTTTTGTTTTGCACCGGTAAATTTATTTTTAAAGACTGGAACGAAGCTGCTTTCTGGTTCGTGATGGCTGTTATCGGATTGTTACTATTGAGAAAAGGGATGAGTAAAACGCGAATACTTGAGTAAGTTTGTTTAAGTTGAATAGGTTTATAAAGCTAACCACGTTAATTTAGTTGAATTATTTCTCATCTATCGCCAACAACATTGTTTAATCAAATAGTGCCGAATAAAATGATTATTTCAACTTAACATACCCTGTTATGAAAAAAATCTTCTCCATTCTCATCTTGCTAATCTTGATTAAACAAAGTTCCTTGTCTCAAGAACCAGGCATAATTGACTCATTACTAAATGAACTCAAAATATTCAATAGCCAAAAGTTAGAACTTAGAAATAATTCTAATTCATTATACGATACAACAGCAGCAAATATTCTACATCAGTTATCCAAAACCTATTTAAACAACAAACCCGACTCTGCTATTTGGTATTCAAACCGGTCGCTTCAACTATCCAAAACAATTGGTTATAAAAGAGGAATGGCAAAAGCCTATAACCTATTGGGCGCAATAGAAAATGGCAAAGGGAATTATATAAAGGCACTTGAGTGGTATAAATTAAATTTAGGTTTACGTAATGAATTAGGTGATAAAAAAGGTAGAGCTTCTGCTTACAATAATATTGGTGTAATTTACAACGACCTTGGGAATTATTCCGAAGCACTCAAAAACTATCAAGCATCATTAACAATACTTGAAGCCGCCAATGACAAATCTACTTCAGCTTCCTGCTATAATAATATCGGAATTATTTACGATGTGATTGGCAACTATCCCAAAGCTTTAGAGAATTATTCTTTTTCGTTAAAAATAAGAACTGAAATCAATGACAAAAAAGGAATTGCTGCTTCGAACATAAATATTGGAGTGGTAAAAAAAACGTTGGGCAATTATGCTGAAGCATTGGAAAATTATTTAATTGCTTTAAAAACCTACAAAGAAATTGGAGACAAAAAAGGAATTGCCGATTCCTATAACAACCTTGGCAATATTTTTTACAGACTGGGAAATTACAATGAAGCACTAAAGAATTATTTCACCTCGCTGGAAATTAATGCAGAGATTGACGATCAGATAGGTATTATTGAATCGACAAACAACATTGGAATTGCCTACATTAAACAGAATAAATTTAAAGAGTCAGCGGTATATCTCAATAAATCATTAGCGCTTTCTCAACAGATGGGCAGCATCGCATTAATTCGCGACAATTACCTTGGTTTGTCGGAGCTTGAATCAGCCCAGGCTGCTCAAAACCAACGATCGTATCCACAAAGAATAGAGTCTGCAATGCTTGCATTGGACTATTATAAACGTACAATTACCTATCGCGACAGTTTAGTAAATCAGGAAACCAGCAAGAAAATAGCACAACAAGAAATGCAATTTGCATTTGGCAAAAAGGAGCAAGAAATTTCGCTTTTAAAAAGTCAGCAGGAGATTGAAAGGCTAAATGCTAATAGAAGACGTGGAATAAATTTTGGTTTAGGTGGAGCACTGTTAGGAATGATATCAGTTGCCTTCGCATTTTATTTACAAAACAAAAAAACTAAAAAGATAAATGCGAATCTGGAAACTGCCTATAAAAAATTAGAAAGCACTCAGGAGCAATTAATCAAAAGCGAAAAGATGGCTGCCTTTGGTGTGATGGCAACACGCGTATCGCACGAGATATTAAATCCTTTGAACTTTGTAAATAATTTTTCTGAACTCTCACAAGAAATAGTAACCGATATACTTACCTCTTCAAACGAAGAAGACAAAAAACAAAATGCTGATTTATTGATTGCTAATCTTCAAAAAATTAATGAACAAGGAAAAAAAGCTGCTGTTATTGTAACCCAATTGCAGGAACATACTAACAAAGGAACGGCACATGATTATTTTGAAGCCAATTAAAAAAATAATTTACCAACCATAGTGAAAAAATCATTTCTCCTGTTCGTACTGTTGAATTTATTTCAGCTTCCCACTTTTTCTCAAGACAGAATGATGGACTCCCTGAACAATGCATTACAAAATGCAAATCAGGACACTACACGTTTGAGCATTTACATTGCTCTTGGACAGGCTTGCAATATTGAAGATAATTTACGCTATTCAGAATTAGCTTTAAAATTGGCAGATAAACTTCTTTCTCAAACTATCGATAAAAAGGAAAGAAAAAGAATCTCAGAACAAAAAATTAATGTATACTATCTTATTACAGCTTATTATTCAGAGAGCATGCACGCAAATCTGACAAAAACATTTGAGTATGGAGAAAAAATTATTAGTGTTTATCAAGAACTAAAAGACACCGCAAATATTATTGATGGATACAGATCTTTAAGTCAGTATTACTTAGCAGTTGGCAATTTTCCGAAAGCACTTCAGTCGCTTCAAAAAGCACTATCCATTTCCAAAGAGTTAAACTACAAAAAGGGAATTGCACTTTGCCTCTTGCAGATGGCAGATATTTACCGGGATAATGGAGAAAATATCCAGGCACTGGAAAATTACCAAAACGCTTTAACCATTTTATATGAAATAAAAGACACCCTTAATTTATACAATGGTCTTGCAGCAATTGGTGGCTTCTACTATAAACAAAACAATATTCAAAAAGCATTGGAATATTATCAAAAGGTGATCTCACTGTGTGAAGCAAAGCAATGGAATGATAAAATTGGTTATGTATATGGATGGATCGGCCAAGTTTACAGAGACCATAAAGATTACTCCGGTTCGTTGTTGAATTATCAAAAGAGTTTGTCAATGTTTAAAGCCCACAGCAACCAACAAAAAGTTAAAGATATATTGGATGCGATCGGAACAGTTTATAATGAACTGGGGAATTATACTGAAGCGCTCACTTATCATTTCAAGGCATTGAAGATTGCAGAAGAATTAAAATCTGAATACGGCATTGCTTCGACTTACATTTGCCTTGCCCGTGTTTATCACAATCAAAATAAATATATACTAGCCAAACAATACAATGATAGTGCACTTACCCTACTAAAAAAACAATTTGACCTGAATAAAATCAGCGAAGCAGAACTTTTAGCTTCCAGAATTGATTCAGCAAGGGGTAATGGAATGAGTGCTTATGAACATTACAAGCAATATGTTGCATTGAGTAGTAAATTAAAAGGAGATGAAATACACAGAGCAGCACAAAAAGAAAAATATCAAAACGAATTTGACAAACAAAAAACAGAGCAGGATAAAAAAGATGCAATAGCAAAATCAGAAATAAAAAAACAAAAAATAATACGTAATTCTGTTTCTACAGGACTTGTGATTGTTTTTCTATTTTCCGTTTATGTGTATAAGCAACGAAGACGCATTGCTAAAGAGAAGAAAAAAGGCGATGATTTGCTTTTGAATATTCTACCAGCAGAAGTTGCAGAAGAACTCAAAGCAAAAGGTAGTGCAGAAGCAAAACATTTTGACGAAGTAACTGTAATGTTCACTGATTTCAAGGGCTTTACACAAATCTCTGAGAAACTAACACCATCTGAACTGGTAGCTGAAATTCATACCTGCTTTAAGGCATTCGATAACATTATTACTAAATACAACATCGAAAAAATAAAAACGATTGGCGATTCTTATATGTGTGCGGGAGGGTTACCGGTAACCAATACAACCAATGCTATTGATGTGGTAAATGCTGCATTAGAAATTCAACAATTTATGCAGCATCATTTACAGCAACGAAAAAAAGAAAACAAAGAACCTTTTGAAATTCGAATTGGAATCCACACCGGTCCAGTAGTAGCTGGAATTGTAGGCGTAAAGAAATTTGCTTACGATATCTGGGGCGATACAGTAAACATTGCATCACGAATGGAATCAAGTGGCGAAGCCGGAAAAGTAAACATCAGCGGCAGCACATATGAATTAGTAAAAGATAAATTCAATTGCGCACACCGCGGAAAGATACAGGCGAAGAATAAGGGGGAGATAGATATGTACTTTGTGGAAACTAACAACTAAAAAAATATGTCGGAAACAAATCCTAATTCACGCTTAGAAGCTTTTTGCGATGGCGTATTTGCAATTGCATTAACCCTGTTGATTATTGATATTAAAATTCCAGCCACGACAGAAATCAATAACACTACAGACTTCTGGCTTGCGCTTAAGCATATTGCACCATCAATAGTTGCTTTTGTTTTAAGTTTTGCAATTATTTTAATTACTTGGGTTAATCATCATAATGGCTTAAAACTGGTAACTAAATCCTCGCCCACATTTATTTACGCTAACGGTTTTCTCTTATTGATAGTTGTTTTTATTCCTTTTCCAACCTCATTAATAGGCGAATATATTTTAACCGACCATGCTGCACCAGCTGTTATTCTTTATGATTCATTATTGGCACTTCAGGCAATCAGTTGGCTATTGGTTAGCAAGGCTGCCCTTACCAGTAAATTAGCCAAAAATGAGAAATCCCATGCAGAAATTCAGCTGAATTTAAAATTCAGTTATTTTGCCTTCTCACTTTATTCGATTTGCAGTATTGTGGCAATTTGGTTCCCTCTTTCAATTGCTATTTTTACTTTTATTACTTGGATTTTCTGGTTGATTTATGGAATTAGTTTGAAGACTGAATAAATTGATAAAAGATAAATTTACTTGCATTCATCGCGGAAAAATTGAGGCGAAGAATAAAGGAGAGATTGATATGTATTTTGTAGAAGGCATGCCCTAGAATACTAAATTTGCCAAACATTTCATAAAAGCTACAACATCATTGGAAGAAACATCAGATAAGACTTGGTACGAAGCATGGTTCGACTCCCCTTACTACCATATCCTTTACAAAAACCGAGATGGTGAGGAAGCAAAAAAACTCTTAAACAATTTAGTTGAAAAACTGGCTTTAAAACCCGGTATGAAAGTGCAGGACTTATGCTGTGGCAAAGGTCGGCATGCAAGGTATTTGAATAGCATGGGTTTTGATGTAACTGGCATTGACCTTTCTCCTCAAAATATTGAGTATTGTAAAAAGTTTGATAACGAAACGTTGCATTTCCATATACATGATATGCGTGAAGTTTTTAAAAATAATTATTTCGATGCTGTTTTTAATCTATTTACCAGTTTTGGATATTTCTCCGATGATAACGACAACCAATTAAGCATTCAGGCGGCCGCTGAAAGTATTAAATCCAAAAGCTATTTAGTGATTGATTTTTTAAATGTTGCCCGTGTGGAAGCTGACTTAATGCCTTATGAGATTAAAGTACTTGGAGAGCTTGAATTTCATATCCGTAAAAAAGTGGAAAATGGTTTTATTTACAAACGAATCTCTGTTGTTGACGGTGCAAATGAACATACTTATACCGAACAAGTACGCACGCTGAAGTTAAACGACTTTGAAAGATATTTCAAAAACTCAAACCTGAAATTAGTAAATGTTTTTGGCGATTATAATATGAATGCTTACCAAGCGAATTCTAATCGCCTCTTATTAATCGCTCAAAAAGTTTAAGAATGCATATCACTAATTATTTTTTTCTCTTCATTTCCGTAATGTTAAGCGGATCTGCATTTTTTCTTTTCAAGAAAACAAATACTTATTTCCTAAAATTATCGCTCGCCTTTACAGGCGCATTTCTATTTGCTATTAGTGTGCTGCATTTAATGCCTGAAGTGTACCAAAACACTGGTGCTTCTGTTGGTGTATTTGTGTTAATTGGCTTTTTTTTACAGATCATACTTGAATTTTTTTCAGAGGGAATTGAACATGGGCATATGCATGTTCATAAACACCATACTAATGCATTTCCATTTACAATGATGATTAGTTTATGTATTCACAGCTTTTTGGAAGGCATGCCTTTATCGCAAAAATTCAACGATACTAACTCTCTCTTTCTTGGAATAATGCTGCATCATTTACCTGTTGCATTTGCGCTGGTTAGTATGCTAATTGCATCAGGCATTAGCCGGTTTAAGGCACTGGTTTATCTGGCTATTTTTGCATTAATGGTTCCGGCAGGTTCGCTATTCAGCAATTTGATTGGCAGTGGTATTGTACCGGACATAAGCAGATATTACGATCAACTTATGGCTGTTGTAATTGGAATATTTCTACACATCAGCACCACAATTCTTTTTGAGTCGAACAATGATCATCGCTTCAATCTTTACAAATTAGGAACCATAACTGCCGGAGGTTTGGTGGCTGTATTTATTAGCTGAGTTATGTATAAAAACCAAAAGGTAGTAGTTGTATTACCCGCTTACAATGCTTCTAAAACATTGGCAAATACTTACCATGAAATTCCTTTCGATATAGTAGACGATGTAATTTTAGTTGACGATAACAGCACAGATACTACTATTGAAGTAGCACAAAAACTGGGTATCCAAAACATTATTAAACACAATAAAAACAAAGGTTATGGTGCTAACCAAAAATCATGTTACGATAAAGCACTCGCACTTAATGCTGATATCATTGTAATGTTGCATCCCGACTATCAATATACTCCACATCTGATGTTGGCTATGGTTAGTATGATTGGAAATGGCTTATACCCTGTTGTGTTAGGTTCTCGAATTTTAGGAAAGGGCGCGCTCAAAGGAGGCATGCCTTATTATAAATATGTGGCTAATCGCTTTTTGACTTTGGCTCAAAATTTATTGATGAGTCAAAAGCTATCAGAATACCATACCGGTTATCGCGCCTATAAAAGCGAAGTACTCAAGCGCATAAATTACCAATCCAATTCCGATGATTTTGTATTTGATAATGAAGTAATCGCTCAGATTTTTTACAATGGATATGATATTGCAGAAATAACTTGCCCTACAAAATACTTCGAAGAAGCTTCCAGCATAAATTTTAGCCGGAGTATTACTTATGGTGCCGGTGTGTTAAGAGTTTCAATACTTTATTTTTTTACCAGAATGGGCATTTACCAATGGAAACTGCTCCAGCCAATTTCTTGAATAAATCATCCAGATAACCTAACTGGATAACATTGGTTTTTCAAGTGTTTTTTTGACAAATCCTTTGCTGCAATTCGCATATATTTGCTTTTAATTAAACCTTTACATTAATAAATTGTCAAATCTTTGATTTGAACATGTTATTTTAACATTACCAAAACAAACAAATTATGACTAATAAATTTTATTTAAGAGCTTTATTGAAGAGCGCAGTATTGATGTATTTCATACTAATTGCCCCTGCAGCTAAATCGCAACAATGGGGCGATTACACATTGTATGCAACCATGCAAGGGACAGCTGCCAAACTGCTCGATACTAATAGTGTTGTTGTAAAAACCTGGAACTTCTCATCTACTCAAAAAACGGGTTATTCGACTTACCTTTTACCGGGTGGTGATTTAATAAGAACAGTTGCCAAAGGAGGTAATTCTTTTACCGGAGGCCCTATTTGTGGCCAGGTACAAAAATTAGATTGGAATGGTAATTTACTATGGGATTTTATCTATTCAACCACCAATTATTGCACCCACCACGATATTTGTCCGATGCCAAACGGCAATGTGCTAATGATTGCCTATGAAAGAAAAACAGCTTCAGAAGTATTAGCAGCAGGTTGTACCACATTTAGTAGTGAAATGTGGCCTGATAATATTATTGAAGTGCAACCAACTGGGCTCACAACCGGTACTGTGGTTTGGGAGTGGCATGCCTGGGATCATTTGGTGCAAAACACCGATCCTACAAAAGCCAACTACTATCCTTCAATATCTGATCATCCAGAACTTTTAAATATTAATTTCAATGCAACAAAAGACTGGATACATATGAACGGTGTTAATTACAATCCGATTCTTGATCAAATTACTTTTAGTTCTCACAATCTTGACGAAATTTATGTGATAGACCACAGCACAACTGCAGCGGAAGCTGCTTCTCATGCAGGAGGCAACTCTGGCAAAGGTGGCGATTTGCTTTATCGCTGGGGACGACCATCTGCATATATGACACCTGGCACACAGATTATTGATGTTACACACGATGCCCATTGGATACCCGAAGGAGTTCCAAATGCAGGCAACTTGGTTTGTTTTAACAACAATGGTATTTCAATGAATCAATCTGCAGTTGATCAAATTACTCCTCCAGTAAATGGCTACAACTATACTTACACGCCCGGACAAGCTTATACACCAACTACCTATAATTTACGGCATGCATGCAGCGGTCACGCAAGCAATATGAGTAACTCGCAGCAACTACCTAATGGAAATATGTTGGTATGTATCGCAACTGCAGGTTATATCTATGAAGTAGACCCTGCCGGTAATACCATTTGGAGTTTTACCACTCCCGGAAGCAATCCAAAAGCATTTAGGTACGACACCTGTTATGTAAACAACCCTGCACCACCAATACCAATTATTACACAAACTGGTAACATACTAAGTTCCGACCCTGCT
>JANNXV010000208.1:0-6982 GCA_031409815.1 Bacteroidota bacterium | reverse complement strand
AATTAAAATTAAGCTTTAATTTTACCTTACTATTTGAAGATTGAGAAAAGACAGTCTTGCTATTCTTAATAACTTTTATCATTACTTCATCCATGTTGCCATTTTCAATATCAACTTTGATTGGCACTTCAAGATAATTTTGGGCTTGAATTGTAGAAGTAATCATCAATACCAACAAAAAAATACTTAGTCGGCAAATTCTCAGGTGTAACTTTGTTACTGTGTAATTGGGTAGAAACGAAACCATAGTCAGTTTTTTTATTGATTTAAAGAAATGAGCAATGCATCACTAATTCAAATTGCTTTTTCCTTATTTCCATGAGAGCAAACTACTGCGTCTAACTTGGTTAATGTTGACAGATTTTCGATTTTCTTACAATCCGAATAAAAAAAGTTAATCGCTAACTCCGGTAACCTGTGCAAAAACATTTCCGGAAATACTTTTTATATCATTCACAAAATAAAACGGACCTCCCCAAGGATAATTAACCCTTCTATACTCTATAGATGTAGTACCACGAATAATTTTAACTAAAGTTATCGTGCGGTTTTTCTCAACAATATCTAACCTAATTATTTGTTCTCCATCAGCATTCAATGTGCCATTACCAGCATCATTGCCAATATGAGGCAAAATAATTTTTGGAACATCATTACCTCCATTTCCATAACTCTCGCCTCTAACATCGTTGCCGGAATTGGAATAAGCAGGCTTTTTTGGATCCATATTCGCATTAGCAGCTGGTCTTGATTTTGCATCCTCTCCTGATCCACTTTCCTCTTTAATCACTGCCCTAGGTTGAACAGGTTTTGGAACACTTACAATTTCTTCCTTCCTATCGTTAACTAATGGAGTTGGCGCATTATCTTCTTTCTTAACAGTTGCGGAACCAATATCATTCTCACCTTCCATTGCTAAATAATCCTTTGTCTGTGCCCCACCACTTCCATTTGTTTTTACTGCTACATCAGCTCCTACAACTATTGGTTTTTGAATAACCGAATCCGTTTTTACAACAGCAGCAACAGGCTCTTTTACAATTGGAATTTCTGGTTCAGGTACTTTAGTATTTGATGCAGAAGTAGTGATAGGCGCTGGTGGTGTAACCGTTTCCGTTTTGATCGGGGTTGGTGCTTTAGCTGCCACAGTTGGTGCTGCTTGCTTTTCTTTTTCTTCTTTGGCTTTCTCGGCAAGTTTGGCTTCTGTTTCCTGTAAGTCAGAAAGTATAGATTTTGAGTAATCAGTATCGTAGCTAAACTCATCTAAATTGCTATCAAAATGAACTTTACCTACTGGCTGATTATACACTGCTATGTTTACTCCATCATATTGTTTAAAAAGTTTCACCCCTATTTTATAGGGTTCAAAACCGTCCTTAGAACGTTCATCAGGCACCTTGGTATCTACTTCAACAATCTTAGTAATATAACCTTCTTTTATAAATACAATTGAGTAAACGCTATTAAAGTCTAATCTGAGTTTCAATTTACTTACTGAAGATTGAGTAAAAGTGGTTTCACCATTCTTCATTACTTTTATTAAGATATCATTTGTTGAACCATTCTCTATGTCAACCTTAACAGGTACTTCAAGATGCTGTCCATAAATTGATGGCGAAATGAAGATACCCATCAAAATAAAACTGGTCATAAATAATTTTGCTTGCAATCTTGAAGCTAGAAATTTGTGCGAAAACGTAACCATAAGTATTTTATTTAGTAGAAATGAAGAACTTTGCAATGCATCGAACAATGATTACAAGTCTAAATTTCAATTGGAACAAACTACTTCTGGTAGCTGCTTTTATGTTTGCATTTTTTCAGATTTCTTACAGTCAGGTTCCTGGTAAAAAAGAGACAATAGGCTTTATCAATAAAAAATTCGCAGGCAAATGCATTCTTGAATTGAACGGCACAACCATAATCGCGAAATATTATTCAGAGCAAGGAAAAGAAATCAGACAAGACAAAGTTTCAAGTGGTGCCCTAGACACTACAATTATTTATGATCCTATCGAAAAAATGCTTTCCATCCCCTGTCTGGGAGTAGAAGGTGAATGTGTTACACGTAATTTGTATATACAGAAAATAAAAAGACAATATGCAAGAATTAGTTTTGTTGTTAATGATGATGACCAAGCTGATGCGCTAAAAAAAGCTTTAAAACATTTAATACGTTTACTTTCAGAACCCAAATATTATGAAGAAATCAGTCTTGATTAATTGTTTATTTATATTGTTAACCTATTGTGCGGTCTCGCAAACAGTAGATCCTAAAAAATCGAAAGAGTATTTCACAAAAGCTCAGCAATCTTATTCGGTCGCAAAATATAAGGATGCTGTTGAGTATTATACGCTATCAATTAACGCTGATTCTACCAACACTAATGCTTGGATTAGAAGAGGATTTACAAGAGGACTTTTAAAAGATTTTGATGGAGAAATGTCAGATTATTCTTCCGTAATAAATTTTGACCCTCAACATAAATGGGCTTATATCTCAAGAGGAAGTGCACGAAACCGTCTTGGCGATTATAAGAATGCTATGGCTGATTTTAACAAAGCAATAGAAATTGACTCCAAAGACCCAGAAGCGTATAATAATAGAGGCTTCACAAAAAAGGCAATGGGAGATAAAGAAGGTGCCTGCGATGATTGGAATAAGTCAAAAAAATTAGGGAATGATGAAGCAAAAATTATTTTAAAAAACAATCACTGTCGTTAAATAGCGTTATAGAATTAAAATCATTTGATATGAAAAAAAATAAAAAACTAACTTTTCTATTTGTTTCCTTACTTGCATTCACTTTTGTTTTAATAACCTTAAAATGGAGCAAGGGCTACGATGATAATTCCAAATGCATTGTAAAATACAACTATGAGTGGGGCAATCCAGGAAGTCAATGTAAAGGATCTTCAAAAGCTTATTCAGTTTACTTTCGTAACGAATGTTATAAAAAATTGGATGTAAAATGCGCTGTTCAAGAAACAGATAAACGTTGGAAAACTTATACAAAGTTAAGCATGGGATATAATGAAACTTTGGTAGGTTATGCCTGTGCCGGAACTGGCAAATATTTATACTGGTCAAAATCTGCTGACGATAAATCTATTTCTTTACCTACTGATGAAGAAATACAATTAATGGGCCAGTAATACTAATACCAACTACTCAATTAAACTTTTCATTAACCCCATATCCAAAAAGTGCAAAATCATATTTAACAGGGTCTTGTGGATCAAATTGTCTTAATCTATCTGTTAATTCAACTGCTGCTTTCCAGTTATTTTGTTGTCTTTTTAACAATCCCAGGCTTCGTGCAACATTACCGGTATGAATATCTAATGGAATTACTAGACAGGAACTAGGTATCCTTTTCCATATTCCGAAATCTACACCTTTATTATCTTCTCTAACCATCCATCTTAAAAACATACAAATCCGCTTAGCTGCCGAATTCCTCAAAGGATCTCCAAAATGCTTTTCAGTACGATATGTATGAGGGATACTAAAAAAACTATCCCTAAATTCTGATATTGCAGGTCCTAAGCTCAAATCATGGACATTCAAACAATCTATAAATAGGTCATACAGACCACCTTTTTCCCTATAAATATGCTGTAAAGCCCTTAAAAAAGATTTACAATCTTCGCCATTAAAAGTCCGATGAACAAAATTGTTGAACACATCCAAATCCTTTCGATTAAAATTCAACACGAAATCATAGGGGGTATTACCCATTTTTTCAATTAAACGTCTGCCGCTTTTGATAATCGAGCTCCTTTTACCCCCGGATAGGGAAGCTATTAGAAAACTTGAAATCTCTATATCTTCCCTTTTTGAAAAAAAATGGGGTATACTAATGGGATCATTCTCAATAAAAGCACTCGTATTAAATTGAAGAAATTTAGCTTCTAAAAAATCCTTTAACTCTGGCTCCGATAACACACCTTTTACCATAAAAAACTTAAGGGTTATAAACAACCAAGTCCCGCTAATAAGCGGGACCCGGAAGACACAGAAAAGCCAAAACAATTACTACTATGAACAACAAAACCCTTTACAGAAGCAAATGTATACTGTGATATAATAATAATACTGGACAATTGAATAGTGTTTTGGACATTCAAAAAAAACATCCTTAAAGAAAAATGGCTAAAAAATTAAACCTAATCCAATATAACTAAAGCACTCTAAATGAATTAGAAGCCTTATCATAAACTAATTTAATATATGATTTAGTTCCAACATCATCAGTAATTACAATACCATAATTTTCACCATCTTGATTATTAATTGAAACTGCGTCAGCTTTTGCTGGGTCAAAATTAAAACCAATAGATAATAAAAAGGCGATGATTAACTGTATCATAAATTTAGAAGTTTAGTTTGCAATAATTAACAGATTGTTGTTTAAAACTTGTCAAATATAGTCTGACAAATATAATAAGTCAAGTAAAATTACACTTTTTGTGCAATTGTTAATAAAATACTAACAATCAAAAGTTAATATCGAGTCAAGGGACTCGGAATTATTCCTTTACTTCCAGTAAAAAATATCTGCCTTAGTTTGTGGCTGATATGACTTCATCCATTTAAAACCCTTTAAACGAAGTTCAGATGGATTTAACTCCTTAATCGGATAAAGCGTGGCATCTGGTTTATTTAACAAAGTAATTTTTTTGACACTATTCTCTTCCACATGAATAACTAGATCACTGCACTCAGCACGATTTACACCGGTTAATTGCTTTTTTGCATTTCTTATGTAATAAATGGTTTGACCATTTCCTATTACATGTATTCTATTCAATTTATTGTCGATAAAAAACCCAGTCATTTCTCTTCCTTTAATTTGATTAAAACGAATTGAATCCTCCGAAGATGTAATAAATGAGTTAACTCTTAATTTCATAGAATAAATTTGGTTACCGCTAAGTAAAAGTGAAATCGAATCAGCCAAAAGTTGATTCTGGCTACTCCACAAGACAGGGTTTGAGAAAAAGTTAATTGTTGAATCCTTTGTTGAATAAACTAACGAATCACATTTCCCTTGCAGGTCTGTCTTGTAAATTTGGACATGCTTATATGCAAAGTAAGTTTTCTGTTTATTCATTGAATCGTTAACAGCAAGCAAAGTGTCTCCATGCAAAAACAATGAATCCGTGTCGAAAATTTTGGTTAACAGTGCACTTCCTGTAACGAATGATCTATTAGTCCTTTCATTTACATATGCGAAATCTCCACCTATAATTACTTTTTGCAAAGTATCAGTTACCTTAACATTTTTAAATGCTTGACCAATACCTTCCTTACGATCATATAAAATACTGTCTCCATTAAGAATATTCTCTTTTGTTTGAATAAAAGCATTTTTGCTGAAATATGATTTTTCGCTTTTTGTATTATACCATCCATTCTCACAATAAATATATGCCGAATCCTTACCTGTGCTTCTGATAATTGTTTTTCCCATAAAAAAAGCTGTTGATGAAATTGTATTGTACTTTAACGTATCAGAATTCATCACATACTTTGGATTATTTAAGATGACGTTGTCTTTAAAAAAAACCAATTTTTCGTTGGTGAAATAGTAACCACGTTTACTTGTGAGAGTATTTTCTCCATCCACCACTTTGCCGCCTGTATTGTAATTTGCAACCTCACTATTTAAATCATAGTATATATTCTCAGTGGTTAGTATCATTTTACCATCTGTTAATCTAACATTGTGTTCGACTTGAGAAATTTTTGAGTTCCCATCATAATGCAAAGTCTCACCAAATAATTTCGCTTCGGGGCCTTCAATTTTTATATGTCCAAATGCATCAATACTATTTGACAATTCATAAAACAATGCACTATCGCAATACATCAAAGTATTGTCTTGTTTAAAAATCACATCGCCAACAAGCCTTCTAACTGCCTCGCCATTTATCTTGCTACCTTCTAAGGATGAAGCCTGAACGATTTCTACCTGCTTGTTTTTCTGACTAAAACTCGTTTGAAAAAATAAAAAGAAAAAGACAAGAAATAAATAAAATACAATTATAACTTTTCTGATCACTACAACAAATAGACCGAAAGAATAAAAAATCATTTCAGCACTAATGTACGCTTTAATGTTTGTTTGCGATCAGGACCCACTGAAACGATTGTAATTGGCAATCCTGTCTCCATTTCGATGTAAGAAATATAATCCATCAATTCTAAAGGTAAGGTCTCTTCATCTGTAATATTATCTAAGGATTGCTTCCATCCTTTCATTTCTGAATATATTGGTTTGGCTTCATTATACACAATATCAAAAGGCATATAATCAATTTTCTTACCGTTATGTAAATAATGAGTACACACTTTTATCTTTTCAAAACCACTCATCACATCTGGCTTCATCATTATCAGTTGTGTAACACCATTCAACATGATGGCATATTTTAATGCTGGCAAGTCTAACCAGCCACATCTGCGTGGACGACCAGTTGTAGATCCAAACTCATTCCCGCGCTTTCTCAATTGATCTCCTGTTTCATCAATTAATTCAGTAGGAAACGGGCCACTCCCAACGCGAGTGCAATAAGCCTTAAAAATACCATAAACTTCTCCAATTTTTGAAGGTGCAATACCTAACCCAATGCAGGTGCCAGAGGTAATTGTATGAGAAGAAGTAACAAATGGATACGATCCGAAATCGATATCTAATAGCGAACCTTGTGCACCTTCTGCAAGAATAGTTTTTCCATCAGCAATATGTTTATTGAGAACGTATTCACTATCAATCAACATCAATGTTTTCAATAATTCAACACCTTCCATCCATGCAATTTCTGCTTCAGGAAGATTGTACTCAAATTTATAAAACGCAAGAAGTTCTTTATGCTTTTCTACTAAAGAGATGTAGCGACTTTTGAATTCCGGATCTTCAATATCACCCACTCGTAAACCATTGCGTCCGGTTTTATCCATATATGCAGGTCCGAT
>JANNXV010000207.1:0-7022 GCA_031409815.1 Bacteroidota bacterium | reverse complement strand
GATGTTTATCAATATGCAATACAAAATCAATCAGAAATTTGATGGCGTCAAACACTTTACTAATTTTTTTTGTTGGATGTTTTTAGTTGGAAAGATTGGAATCTATTTCGTGTATGTAAGCTACAATGCCTCCTTTTAGATTGTAAAGATTGGAGAAGCCATGTTGCTTTTCCAGCATTTGAACGATGGCTCCACTGCGTGCTCCGCTTCTGCAATGAATGATTACTTGTTTATCGCGACTAATGCGATCGATATTATTTAGTACATCGCCCATAGGAATTAATTCACCTCCCAAGTTGGCTTCGTCAAACTCATGCGGCTCGCGCACATCAATCAATTGAAAATCTTGTTTGCTATCGCGCAGTGCTTTGAATTCGGCTACGGTAACTTCTTTCATAAATTATAATGCATTTTGGGTGTTAGAGGCTGCTTTTTCAGTTGTATCGATAATAGGTTTTGAGTGCAGCATTTGCTTATCTAAATAATTAAAGAAGGTATCGCTTCTTAATCCCAATCGAAGTGTTTCTAATGCTATTACTTCGTTGGGTGCTATGTTGCCTAAATTTACATCGGCACCAAAAAGATTAATAAAATATACTTGCTGCGATTTTTGCGGAGTTTCCCAAATGATTCTATCGGCCGGAATTTTGGCTACTATCTTATTGATAAGTGTAACGTGTGCTTTGCCATTAGGTCTGAATATACCTACTGTTCCGCTTTCGCGTGCTTCGGCTATTACTTTCCACACACCGGCTTCTATTTCGCGCTGCATCATATCAATCCAAAGGTTAGGACGAATTAAAATACCTTCTTCTTTGGATCCTACTTCGCTAATAACGGTAACGCGTTTGGCGAGTCGTTTTATGTAATGGCATTTTTCCTGATGAGGCATGGTGATAGATCCATCCGACACTTCGGCATATTCTATTTTATAACGTTCGAGCAGTTTTAAGTAATCTTCAAACATGCCACGCACAATAAATGCTTCGAGCAAGGTGCCACCAAAATAAACCGGTATGCCGGCTTCTTTAAAAAAGGCCAGTTTGCGTTCGAGGTTAGCTGTGATAATCGAGCTTCCAAAACCTAATTTAATAATATCGATATAGGTGCCTGATGCATCTACCAGATTTTCGCAATCGCGAATGCTTAATCCTTTATCCATTACCATTGTTAATCCGCTTTGACGGGGTTTAACAGTTCGTGATGGTAAATGTGAGAGTTCGAAATTTAGCATGGAGGTTTATTTTTTAGGGTGTATCCTGTTAATGATTAACGGATCGTTTTCCATTTCTGGAACAATTTCAAAAAGTAAAGAGTGTTGTGTAAAATCCATTTCAAGTGCTTCGTCAAGTTTAAGGATGGCTTCTTGCTGATACCCTCCGGCATAGAGGTAGCAAACATGACGATAGTACAATTCTGAGTCGTTAGGATGATAGGCTATGGCTGCATTAATTGTTTCGGCAGCTTCCATAATGCGGTTTTGTTCGAACAGAAACTCAGCATAAGTCACAAAGCCTTCCACGTTTTCGGGATCGTAATCAATTACTCTTCGATAACAATCGTCAGCGGCTTCGTAGTTACAAAGTTTGTATTCGCAATCGCCCAACGCAAACCAATAGTCGCCATGCTGATTATCTATATCAATGGCTTTTTTAATATAATGTATGGCTTCGTACCACCTGTCTTCAGCCTCTAATGTTACACCAATGCCATACCATGCCTGAGCAAACTCGGGCACCATTTTAACACAGCGTTTGTAGTAGGCACGCGATTCGCCATATTGTTCTAACTGCTCGTAGCATTCACCAATGTTATAATAGGTAAACGCATCGGGCTTGCAGTATTCAAAAGCCATTTTGTAGCGTTCGATGGCCAGTTCATATTGTTCGAGTTGGGTATACACATGAGCCATGTCTAAAATGGCAGGCGCGTAGTCTTCTTTTATCAATAAACAATAGTCGTAAGCCTGAATGGCTTTTTCGTAAAAACTCAATCGTGCATATAAGTTGCCTAAATGAAACCAGGTGATAAATGAATAAGGGCGATCGTCAATTAGTTTATTGTAGAAATTAATTCCTTCTTCGCCACGGTCGCTTAGTTCAACACTATGCACCATTTCTTCTAAAGCCACTTCGTTATCCGGATTTTCGAGCAGGCACAATTTAAAATTATCTACTGCTTTGCCGTATTGCATCATGTTTTGATAGGTGATGCCAAGGCTCAGGTATAAATCGTCTTTTTGATCTTCGGCCACATGCAGTGCTTTTTTAAAGCATACCACTGCTTTATCAAACTGCTCAAGCATGTTTAAAATATTGCCTCTGATAATATATACTTCCACATCAAAAGGGCTCACTCGCTCTACCTCGTCAAGCACTTTTAAGGCCTCTTCTTCTTTATTGGTGAGGGCCATTATATGGGCTTCTTTTAAACGAAACTGCACCGAGTGTGGATGCAGACTATGAGCATAACGAATAATTTCAGTTGCTTTTTGATAATCAACGGTTTCGATATAATGTTCGATAATTCGTAAAAGCGCATCTACATCAAAAAAGTAGCGTTCGCGCTTACGCTTCATTTCTTCGAACCTGCGAATGGTGCTATCTAAAATGTGGCGGTTTTCATCCCTGCTGTCTGACGCTTCATTGTTTTCTTGCATAATACGCTAATTCAACTTTATTGACTGCAAAAATAACCATTTTAAAGCAGAGTTTACCTTATAATATCATTTGGATTTAGTAGTATGATTATAAATATTTTAGTTGTAGATTTGGCCAATCCTCGAAGAAAAAGCAAATTTTATTAGTATTATTTAAACGGTGAACACACTCACTACAAAGTCGGTATTGTTGTTTGGTGCTACAGGCTTGGTTGGCAGCGAGTTATTAAAACAACTTTTGGTTGATTTAACGGTTTTAAATATCACCGTGTTTTCGCGTAAGCCTTTAGCCATTGAAAATGAAAAGGTAAGAGTGCTTATTACCGATTTTAGCAATTTAAACAGTTTGGCGCATTATTTTACCGGATGTACCGTGCTGTATTGTTGCCTTGGCACTACCCTGCGTAAGGCCGGAAGCAAAGAAGCCTTTAGAGCGGTTGATTACGATTTGGTGTTAACTATTGCAAGCATTGCATCGCAACAAAACGTAAAAAAGTTTATCGCCATTAGTTCGCTTGGCGCTGATGCCGGGTCGAGCAACTTTTATTTGCGCACTAAAGGTGAAATGGAGCGTGATGTTTCAATGCTTAAATTTCAGAAAATTGCTTTTTTGCGTCCTTCGTTTTTGCTGGGCGACCGAAACGAGTTTAGATTGGGCGAAAAAGCAATGATTGCAGGCATGGTTTTGTTAAAGCCCTTTTTTAGAGGTCGATTGGTTAAATATAAACCTATTGAGTCGGCTGCGGTGGCAAAGGCAATGATTAATATTTCGAATAGCTTGAACAACAATCGGGTTTACGAATCGGGCGAGTTGCTTTGGCTGAGTAAATAAATGCAGGCAGCAAACCATTACTTTTGTGGTAATGAAAAAGCATACTTTGCTACTATTTGTTTTTATGTTGCCCTTGTTTGCACCGGCACAAACAACCAGCATTATTAAATGGAACACACTGCATGAATTGCTGAATAAAAAAAACGATACCACTTATGTAATTAATTTTTGGGCCACCTGGTGCAAGGGTTGTGTGGCCGAGTTGCCCTATTTTATAGAGCAAGAGCAGCAACTAAAAGATAAGCCGGTTAAATTCTATTACATCAGCCTCGACTTTAAAAAAGATTTTAATACACGCTTGCTGCCATTTGTAGAAAAGCAACAAATGAAAGGGGAGGTGCTGTTGCTTGACGAACCCGACTACAACTCGTGGATTGATAAAGTAGATACCCGATGGGGTGGAGCCATACCGGCCACGGTGGTGTATAATTACCGGGCAGGCAAGCGCGATATATACGAACAGGAATTTGAAAAAGAGGAATTAAAACAAACACTTAAAAAATATATACCATGAAAAAACTAATGAAACTAACAGTGGCTTTATCTGCAATAATCATAGCGTTAAGCTTTCGCATTATTTTGCCCGAAGGCTATGTGCCGGGCGATACAGCGCGCGACTTTAAATTAAAAAATGTGAATGGCAAAATGGTGTCGATGGCCGATTATAAAGATGCCAAAGGATTTATTGTGGTGTTTACCTGCAACCATTGTCCGTTTTCGCAGGCTTACGAACAACGCATAGTTGAACTCCATAAAATGTATGCCGGCAAAGGCTATCCGGTTATTGCTATTAGCTCAAACGATAAAACATTGGTGCCTGACGACTCGTTCGAAAACATGGTGATTAAAGCCAAAGAAGCCGGGTTTGATTTTCCTTACCTGTATGACGAGAGTCAGGAAATTGCCAAAGCTTATGGAGCCATGCGCACACCCCATGTGTTTGTTTTACAAAAAACAGCCACCGGCAATGCCGTTAAATACGTGGGTGCTATTGACGATAATTCGGACGATGAAAAGGCCGTTACCAAACGCTATGTGCAAGATGCCGTAAACCAATTGTTAGAAGGTAAATCGGTGGCGGTGCCATCAACCAAAGCCATTGGTTGCAGCATTAAATGGCGAAAAGCATAAAGCCAATTAATAGCAGCCATAACTGTTGCTAAAAGGCAGAAAATAAAAACAGCCCGTAAAATAATTTACGGGCTGTTTTAGTAAATGGTATTGGTGTAAATATCAATATTTTATTAATCCCAGTTTTTGGTGGAACCCACAGTGGACTTTTGCACATTCATTATCTTGTAAGTGGTGCCGCTGGTTCCGTTTTTAAGTACAAAAGCAGCTATTGATAATTTAGTTTTATCATAAGTGCCTACTGCAAACTTATACGTTTTAACCACCTGACCACCTGCCACAATGCTGCTTGTTGCAATAACATCTCCTGCATTAGCTGTTAACACCTTGCGCACCACATTATCATGATAATAGGTGGCAGTAAAAGGGTCGCCCATACCATAGTGCGGATGACCTACTGTAGTATTGTTATAATTATGCTGTGGCCACTGGCCACCTGTGCCATGCACATCATCTTCCAAAACATACACTACCAGGTTATAATTGCCAGCCATGGTTTCTTTAAAACCGGCATGTACCTCTACCGTAACGCTATCATTAGATGCAATTGACGATTTGATGGCTAAACCGCATTTGGAAACTTCGGCCAAACGTAAATCGGCATTGGCAGCCCATAACGAACGGCTCATAGGTGCTTTTGGGGCACCTGATGCAGGCACACGGCTAACCATTGCCGATGGCCAGCTGGTTACGCTAAAAGTAGAATTGCAATAATTGTTTAACGAAATTTCCATAGGGTCGCCATCGTGAATGCTGGCGCCAATTACCTTACCTGCTTTGGCGGCAATTATGCTTTCCATCTTTAATGCACCATCAGGGCACCAACCACACCAGGTGCCTGTAAATTCTTCAATTAACACCTTTTGGGTAAACGTGGCAGGAACTGCGCCAATGGATGATGAGCCCGATGCTGCAGGGGCAGGAGTAGCCTCGTCTGACGATGATTTTTTGCAACTGCCTAATGCTAATGCAAGACCAAATACGAGTAGTAGTGATTTTTTCATGTTGTATATTTGAGATTAATGAAAAGCAAAGTAACACAAAAATGTTTAATTAGGAGCCTGTTTAAATTTATTAAAATAATTATGTTGTTACCCGCGCTCACCCTTAGTTTCCCTAAAGGGATACCACGCGCACCAATGTCCCCCTTTAGGGGCTAGGGGTTTTTGAAGATAAAATTTTATGTTTTTAAGAAATTTAAATAGACTCTTAGCATAATCAGTACTTGCGTTAGTAAATTAATTATGCATAATTTATAATTAACACTAAAATAAAAAATGCCCTGCAGCAAGCACCATTAGTGCTGCGCAGGGCATTTATTAGCATTAGAATTACTTCGAGCGTTACATTACTTTAAATTCAACCACAGCGCTCCAGTCACTTTTAATACCGCGTGAGCCAATTGCACGACAACGGCCATAGCAAACAGTCATTGAAGTTAAATCTGTAATCATAACAGGCGAACCTTTGCTGGTGCTAAACATAGTCCAGCTATCAGGTGTGGCAGGGTTGGTGCCGCAACATACTTCATAGCCACCTGCATTTTTTACCCCTTTAAACTTAGCCATCATAGTGCCATCCATACTGCCTTGCATAAAACGCAAGTTGGTAGGTGTTTCTAAACTAGTAACACGGGTAGGTTTGCTTTTAATGCCAAAGCCCGACAAAAGAAAAACGCCTTCATCACCGGCAGCCACATCGCTGCAAGCATTGGCACATTGCATTAAAATAATTTCTAGTTGCATACGAATAGCATTTTTGATACTCGTATCGGAAGGAGAGCCATCAACACCTGTTTGAGCAAGTGCCGAATTGAAATTTACCAACACCAGGTTAACATCGGCTGCACCTGGGGTAATACCTCCAAAGGTGGCGTCATTAGCTGTTAAACTAGTTACACGTTGCGCTGCGTAGTCCCCGATCGCGCCATCGGTCATCTGCCCCAACTTTAGTGAGGGGATGATTCTAGGAATGGTAATTGCCATTTGTTTTTATTATATATAAAGGGTTAAACCCGTGTTGCTGATAAAAGTTGAGTTAATTTTTAAAAAACCTTACATCCACTTTGCAAGCAAATAATTAAAGCTTCACTTAGTTGTGTTGGGTAATGATTAATAATGAGGCCTATTAGAACATACTTAAAACCCGCAAAACCTTACAAATGTTGAAGTAATATATTATCAAATGTCTGCTAAAAATGTAGCATCCGAGTCAAAGGATGTAGCATCCGAGTCAAAGGATGTAGCATCCGAGTCAAAGTTTGTAGCATCCGAGTCAAAGTTTGGAGCATCCGAGTCAAAGGATGTAGCATCCGAGTCAAAGGATGTAGCATCCGAGTCAAAGTTTGGAGCATCCGAGTCAAAGGATGTAGCATCCGAGTCAAAGGATGTAGCATCCGAG
>JANNXV010000206.1:0-2409 GCA_031409815.1 Bacteroidota bacterium | reverse complement strand
GCCACATGCAAATAGTTCGCTATTTAAAATGTGTAGTTCACCCGTTGAAGTAACGGTAATGGTTACTCCTTGCTTGATGGAAATTGTTTTCCCATCAATTTGAACTAAATTATTACAAAATACATTTTCATTTAAATTAATATGGGTGTTGGTAGTAAAAGGTCCATCGAAATCATCTTGCGAAATGTAATTTAAAAACGAATTGCAACAATACGGATCTTCAGATATCAGTACACTTTTTGTTGTCACACAAACACCATTTGAAACTGTGACGGTATACAAACCCGGGGCCAAATTTGAAGCAGTAGCCGTGGTTTGACCATTGCTCCAAATATATAAGGAGCCACCTCCGAATGGATCGGAAGCCTCTGCCGTACCATTGCTTGCTCCGTTACATACCTGGGTAGTTGAAATATTAAACTGTATTGGTTCTTCTTCCAGTCTCCACGCACCAAGCCCTCTGAATGAAGCATAAACGTACTTTTCTCCACAATTGTTTGTACTGAATCTGGAGGTTAGTTGAGTAATAGTTTTGTTTGGCATTTCACCACTGATATCTAACCACAATGGATCAATAGCACCTGTGACCGAATTAAAAGAAGTGCTGTAAAGTCGGGATCGCATTGGTACTGATGCGCCTGGGTCATTAGTAACAGTTGCAATATAAATTAATTCTCGTGCAGCATTAACTTCCATAGCTGTAACCCCTTCATCGGCATGATCAACAGGATCATAATTCAAAAGTTGAAAAATAGAAGTTCCACCCGGCACAGCACTAAGACTAAAGTTTGACAGGTCCACTTCAAACAGGCAGTTGTCCTGTGAAGTGCTGTTTGTGGGGCTTGCGCCGACTAATATTTTAAATTCAGTATTATTATTAAATGGAAGCAGTTCAATTCTTTCTAAAATTATATTACCATTGGAGTTAGAAACTTGGTTTTGTGGCGTTAAGTTTCCCGCCGATAAATTGCCTGTATAATGATAAAGAGTTTGATTGCCAGTACCGGAATTTGCCAGCACTAAAAAATGATCTACAGTTCCGATAGTGAATGCAATAAAATCGCGTACGATTTTGTTGCCCCACGGATAATATGCAATGTCTAAGAGTTGCCAATCGTTTGCATTAGTATCGAAAAAATATAAACTTTTTTGGTTAGGAGACGAGGTATTCAAATACACATAGTCAATTCCGCCAATTCTATAAAAATCTATTGGGTCGCCACATAAACCATTTGCTCTATGAAGAGTCCACAAGTTTGAACCGTTGCTTTTGAAAATGTAACCATTACCCTGATTAGATGAAAACCCTTCACCAATGCCGGAATATAATTCACCGTCGATTTCTTTGACAAAAAGTACATCAGATAAAACCCCTAAAGCTTGACCTATTGGGCATGTTATTGAGCCGGTTCGATCAATTCCCATGCAAATTCCTGAAGTGCCATTTCGTACCTGAACAAACGAATCGTCTGCTCCATCTTCATACCACATTAAACGGTCATGATATGTTTCCCAGATTTTATCAATTGTTTCAGGGAAAATACATTTTGTTGCAGTATTGACGTATCCCTTTTGCTTGTATGATCCGCCTGTACAAAAAGGGGCTGTAATCCTTGTATAAATCTGTTGCCAATTATTTGCTGTACTATTAATTGAATTTTTTGACACAAAAATGTTGCCCTGTTTGCCGATAAACAACTCGTTTCCGGGAGATAAAACAGAGCCATTTATATTTGAACAAGGTTTAGTTGAATTCCATCCCCAGTCGTTAAAAGCACTATAAATATCAACAGCTTTCCAATTACCATTGGGTAATCCAATTAGGTCAGCATCACAGTAATAAAGGCCTATGTAATAACTTTGATGTGGAGCCGGAGCTAACGGAAATTCATTCGTCACAATATAGCCGGTGATTATATTGTTGTTTTTAACAGGTAACAATTGCGTAAAATCAAGGGAATAAGTC
Source organism: Bacteroidota bacterium (assembly GCA_031409815.1). Lineage (GTDB taxonomy): Bacteria > Bacteroidota > Bacteroidia > AKYH767-A > OLB10 > JANLUX01. The sequence goes on along the minus strand of JANNXV010000206.1, from coordinate 443 downwards.
ATCCCTGAAGTGTAAATATCATTGTATGAAGAGCCTGGTGGGGGAGACGCCAACAATTCATTTATGTGTAAATTCCATGACTGTGTACTAATGGAATAACTAAAAACTCCAAATCCATGAACCGTGATTAATAACGTGTTTCCATCATGCCTTTGAATGCTTGTTACTTTATAGGAGGAGGTCGCTACAGGAGGTCCATTGATTTTCGTAGCTTGTACCTGATCATCGATGTAAAACAGACCATCATCTGTGCCCACAAAAAATGTGTTATCGGATGGGTCGATTATATCCAATCCTTCATCTATTAAAAAGCAAAACACATCACGATCGGTGGTTTGTGAGTAATTAAAATCAATGTGATTTAAAATAGTAATTTGATCTTCCGAAGTATTTAGCTCAGCATAATAAAAGTCTGCAATACTGCCATCTTTACTATTAGAACT
>JANNXV010000205.1:0-8441 GCA_031409815.1 Bacteroidota bacterium | reverse complement strand
CCATGATGCATGAAATCACGTATCTGGCTGGTGAAGTTTGCATCCATTTTTGACGAACGCCTAATTGTAAAATACCTTTCGAAGAATATGTATAGTCCGGCAATAGACAAGATTCCAATCGGTATCATAATCGGACCTCCTTTCAAAATTAATTCCCAAAGCGAAAATTCCGGTGCCGGAGCCGGAGTACTTGCAAGCACCGTGGTTGCCTGGCTCAGAGTATCCTGAATTGTGTTGCCGGTTTGTTGAATCTGAAGGAGTAATGACATTTTTTAATTTTGATTTAAGATGAGAAATTTTGAGTTTAATTAACTAAGGTGAAACTTAGCTAGAACAATTACTTCAATTAACTTAATCTTTCAAAATTAGATGCTGAGCGGTAGTTGTTTCCATAAACCGACTTTGCATTGCTAACATTGTAATGTTAATAGTATTGCATTGAAAGCATGAACGAATAAGAAGTGAAAATTATTATAATCGAAAAATTATAATTTTCTATTGCTCTCTAAACCAATCAGCATACATTACATAGTTATTGGCAATGCGTTGGTTTAAATCTTTAAAATGTTCCGGACTTAACGTTTTTACTTTTCTGGCCGGCACACCTGCATAAATTGTTCCTGATTCTACTACTGTATTTTCAAGCACAACAGCTCCTGCGGCAACAACAGCATTCTTTTGAATTACTGCTCCATCCATTACAATGGCTCCCATACCAATTAACACATTATCTTCTAAAGTACATCCATGTATAATTGCACGATGTCCAATTGAAACATTATTACCAATTACAGTTTTGGCCTTTTCATAAGTACAATGTATAATGGCCCCATCTTGTATGTTTACTTTGTTGCCAATGGTAATGCTATTAACATCACCACGAATTACCGTGTTAAACCAAATGCTGCAATCGTCACCGATCAACACTTCTCCTGCCACTGTGCAATTGTCGGCCGTGAAACAATTTTTACCAAATACCGGACTTATGCCCTTTACCGATTTTATTAAAGCCATATATTTTTTACATTTTAATGATTACAAATCTCTGCATTATATCAGCACGCAATAGTATCTTTGTAAAAGGAAAAAAGTTAAATGAAAAAAGTTTCTATAATTGTTTTAGGAAGTCTCTTAATGATTTTCTTTTTTAATAGCTGTCGCAAAACCGATAAATTTTCGATTATTCCAAATGTTTCCTTTCGTGAATTTATTCAATATAAAAACGTTGCCGGTAAAGACACTGCTGTTGATTTTGTAATTAATTTTCAAGATGGTGATGGTGATTTAGGATATTCAGAAAACGAATATTTTAAATGCGGTGTACCTCAAAACAATCTATTTATTTTTTACGAAGAAAAAATTGGCAATAGCTATGTTCCTAAGAAATTTCTGGAAAAAATTTATGATATCGATCAAAACTGTGATACTATTGGAGAACGTGATGACAGTCTGCAATTATCGTTTTCGAGCCGCATGACTAATATTCAACCTCGGGGTTCCGATAAGTCGATTGAAGGCACTGTTTCCTACAACTTATCTAAAAACAATATACTTTTCCTAAGTCCAAAGGGTCGTTTCAGGTTTTATATCATTGACCGCGCAGGCCATCAAAGCAATATTGAATATTCGGCCGAACTTTCAATTGTAAAATAAATTTATGCCATCAGCCTTTTGCCCGAATTCAAAACAATTAATTGAATAAAAATCCATTCGGACCAATACCAACCTGACTTGAATCAATTAGCGTTCCTGTTTGGGTATAACGTAACATCCAACTATTGGTTGAGAAACTTCCAATGCCACCACAAATATTTTCGTTTGAAGGATTAATTCCTAAACCATAAAACTCACGATTAACAATTGGCGATGATGGCAATGCATTTGCAGCAATATCCATCATCATCACTGTTCCGGTATATGCACTACTTCCATTTAGAAAATAAATTTTTGTTTTATCCTTATTGGAAGTAATCTTTAAAGGATGTTCGCCTTGTGCAAAATTAAATGTGCTTATGATTGTATTGGTAGTTGGATCTATTTTCATCAATTTACCTCCGATATCATCAGCAGTATTAGGTGTAAAATCTGCACCTAATGAACCTCCACATAAAATCCAGATGCTTCCATTTGCATCTTGAATAATACTATTTGGATTAACGCCAACCACCATAGTGGTTGTTACAGTATTGGTTAATGAATTAATAATAGTTACAGTGCTATCCACTCCAAAACCTCCCACATTGGTAACGTAAACATTGCTACCCACTTTTAACATTTGCTCAGGCCCATTTCCGGTTGTAATAGTACCGGTAATCAGTAAGGTATTCAGGTCAACAATTTTAATATTGTTATCGCTCCAGTCACTTACATATGCAACTGAATTACTAATTGGTAAAACATATCGCGGACTTGCAAAACCACTAATCACACCAACACTTTTAAAGTTTGACATAGCGACAACTTCAACTTTTTGCGAATTATTTGCAACAATAAATCCTTTGTTATTTATAATTTGCATCGATTGAATTACATCACCTAACGGCCGGTTGTTAGCCGAATAAAAGAGTTGGCTTATTTTAACCGAACCATCATTTGAGATAAACGAAATTTCTCCGTTACTCAGTCCAAATGCACCTTCATTGATTACAAAAGTTCCCTTAACAGAATCGGGTATTACAATAACAGTTCCCGGCTCTTCATGCTTGTCCTTTTCGCAGGAGAAGAAAAGGCAAACCATCAAACATAGCATCAAACAATTTTTCATTTTCTTCATATCATTAGTTTTAAAAAGTTTTATCTACCAATGATGGCTAACGAATAAGAAAATATAGCGAAATGAAAACATAATTGCAGTAACAACTGGCAATTAGCTATCATGCGCTGCCTTTCCTCCGAAAGCTTCATCATGTTTGTCAAGGGCAGGTCTTCTGACTTTCTCATTTCTTGAAACCTTCCCATCAAGGTAAACCATGACAGTGGATTAAATTTTCAAGACTCTTTAGCTGAGATCACAGCAGCGGGGACTGTTCACGTTTTTCACGCGATTCCCTTTTAATACCGAATTAACGGTAACCTTCGACAGCGCAAATATAATTGAATTACAAATAACCTTGTGTTCCCCTCCCTTTAGGGTGCACCAATCCACTCCTTCCACCCATTCAAAAACATCTTTTTCTCATCATGTCTAAAGGTATTTATTCCTCTTGACACAGTTCAGTAAACACTCTCCACCCGTTGGGTCAATGCATTAAGTGTAAAACAATCCTTACCGTTTCCTTCCCAAATCAAAAAAACCGCCCTCACATTTCTGCAAGAGCGGCTCTATTAAACAATTATAAAAATTAAGCCGCTGTTGGTATCCTTACTAACAGCTCCTTCTTTATGCTTTCGGCTTCAACTCAAAATTCTCCACAATAATTTCTCCCGGTTCTATACGTTTTCCTTCAATCACAAAACTTTCATACTGTGGATGCGATACTACTATATCATACACATCCGGATTCAAACGTTCAACATATTTACCATTTTCATCTGTCTTCGCAATAAAAGTTTCTGTTCCATTGCTAAATTGAATTTCAACATCACGCAATTCATCCTGTGTTAATCCGCTAACGGCCACACCCTTAAATTGAGTATAACGATGGCCTAAATTCTGAACACGTCTAGCAGCAAAATATTCTGCCACAAACGAAAACTCATCCGTCTTCATCGATTTAACAACCTTATCTATTCTCTGACTCATCAATTTTTTTCCCTCCTTCAGCATCGCGTCCAACACCTTAATTGCAGTATTAATCTCTGCTTCCACCACTGATGCAGTAATCATTAGCGCATTAAATGCTGCACATTTTGCCTTTAAATCTGTTATATCAGCCAAAACCACTTTCCAGTTTACTAATTCAATCAAAACTCCTTCGGCAACATTCGCCACATTCATACAGCGCGTATAACAAATACTGTCACTTGCTACAGTAATCCCTCCAATCAGTTCGCTCATAGTGGCATAATGCTCATTATCCTCCACCGAGTTTGCCCATGCCATCACCCGGTTAGCAATCAACTGCGCTTTTGTTTGCATAGCCACCCTTGCCATATGTTTATTCTTAGTAATACCTTGAGTAGTGCGTTCAATTTCCGCATTCTTCAATTCAATCCTAAGCACCAGGTCATTTAAATCTACCCCTGCTAACACAAGTCCTCCTATCTGGTTCACTATAGGTTGATTGCTAATCAATACCTCGTTTGTTGTTTTAAACATACGCATATCATTTACTCTAACAATGTTTTTTTTCATTTTCTTTAAATTTAAGTTTTTTAATTTATAATTTTAATTATGATATTTATTATTAGTTTCTCTTCTTCTTTAGCTTGTTTTCCCGTCCTTGTACTTTCGTTTTATTTAAAAAGTTTCAAATATTTATTGCATTTAAAACTTTCTCCCTTGCAGGTCTTCCTTCCGACCTGCAAGAAATAACCGCGCATTAAAAAATACATTAGTTTAGTACTCGCTGTTGTTGCAGGTCGGAAAGAAGACCTGCAACGGCTGAATAATTAAAATATAATTAGAGTTAATGAGTGCGCTTTAGCGCACCCATTTATATATTATGAAAAAAATATACCTGTTATTTTTTTTCTTCAACTTATCTCTTAACGTTAATAGTCAAATAAGGTTCGACAGTCTTTATGATTTTTATGACGACTATGAAGGGGCCAATTCCATAATTGTAGAGCCTACCTTTTTTTTAATTGGAGGGGTGGTGTTTGATACTGCAACCCAAAGCCAAAAGCTTGGGTTGTTAAATCTCGATTTATCAGGCAATGTTTTGTATAAAAAATCTTATGGCAATGCAAATGCAGCTTACTTTTTAGGAGCTGCCAGTTCCTTTGTAAAAACTTATGATGGCGGTTATATGTTTGGCGGTAGTATTCAAAACACTGCCGGTTTGCAGCTGGGCATGTTGATGAAATTAAATGCCAATGGCGACAGTCTGTGGACACGTTTTTACGGAGATAGCCTAACCGATGATTTTTTTTACCAGGTAAAGCAAACACGAGATAGTGGCTTTATTGGCGTAGGGCTTAAAGACGTACAGAGTGGTTTCTCAGACATATATATTGTGAAAACTGACAACCTTGGTAACGAGCAATGGCATAAAACATTGGGCTCGACAAACTTTTACGAAGCTGGGTTAAGTATTCAACAAACTTGGGATGATGGTTTTGTAATAGGTTCCGGTAGAGTACCCGCATCATTAACTAATTACGATGTTCATCTGTTGAGATTAGATAGCGCAGGAAACATAAAATGGCAACGATTTTACGGAGGACCATATGACGATTATAATCCATGTATTCAAATCAATGCTATAGACACTTCTTACATATTAGCTACCAATCACTCACGTGGCATTGTGAATGGAAAAGAAAATTCAGTCCCTTGGTTTATGAAAGTAAATGATAGCGGCACCACCATCTGGAGTAAAGAATACAGTGATTCAAGTGATTTTTATATACATACAGCTTTGGAAGCAACATTCGATGGCAATTATATAGCCGTAGGGCAAGGAGACCCTACCAGCACTTTCGGACCTAATGTAGGAGTGTTGGGCCGCATTTTTAAAATAAGTCCTCAGGGTGATAGCTTATGGTATCGCAGCTATTATCATCTTGATGTAAACTGTACAGGGCTTTGCGATCTTAATTATTTCCGCGATATAAAGCCCACACCGGATGGAGGTTATATAGCTTGTGGTTGGGTAACTGATGTTGGGTTTCAGGATATGTGGGTAATAAAAATGGATAGCATGGGTTGTGTGGATACATTATGTATAATAGGTGTAGGAGTGCCCGAGTATAAACAAAATGTAGAGGTAAGCATTTATCCTAACCCGGCACATGATAATTTTACAGTCAGCGCCCCGTTGTTTATTGATGCTGTTTTAACAGTTAACGATTTCTCAGGGCGTTTGCTTTTTCAACAGGCATTTAATAAAGAGGTTGTAATAAACATAGCAGGGTTAAAAGCAGGCATGTATATAATCAGTTTGCAAAATGAAAAAGAACGGAGCGTTGTCAAGTTTGTTAAAGAATAAAATAAGAATGACTAGAAAAACAATCCTGTTCATCACATTAATCCTATAAATCATGGTTCAGACAACAAGAGGTACACCTGAAAACAGTGCTGAGTTAAAACTGCTGTTGCAGTTGCAGTTGGATAAAGGCGACACAACTGCTGCACAAATTAGCATTAGTCAATTATTGTTGGACCCTTCAACAGCCTTGTTTGCTCAGGCCATCGATTCCATTTTGCAAGTTAATGTTTCTGATACCGGAAATGTAAATACTACCCCGCTTGGTCAGTATGCGGCACCCACACTTGCCTTATCAGGTACTGAAAACGTACAAACAAAAATATTTCATGATATAAAAACAGGCAGCAAAACACCTATTGATATTGCTGAAATAGATTTTGCATCAGGTGCAAGGGGAATAAATTCAATAGCAAACAATGTTAGTGCAAACAAAACGGTTACACTACAACCTATTCCCGCAAAAGATAAAATACTTATCACACTCCATCGGGTTTATTATGGGCAAGTAACTATTCAATTTGTTGAGCCATCTACAGGGCGTGTTCTATTAACTGATAATATAGAAAACGAGCAAACACAAAAGGAATGTGCATTGCAATCTTTAACACCGGGTTTTTACCTTCTTGTTATCAAGGAAGGAAATACTGTTATAGCAATTGAAAAATTAATTAAAATATAATATTAAATTTAAGGGTTAGCTTTTGCTAACCCTTTTATTATTATGAACAAAATTAAAATTATCATTGGTTTATTTTTTCTAGCAATCAAATCACAGTGTCAAATAATGAGATTCGATAGTTTATATAATTTTTATGGTTCAAATAATAACGATGGAGCAGTAGCTCTAATCGTAGAGCCTAATAGTTATTTAATTGGAGGTCTAGCACGTGATAGCATAAATAATAGATTGCATTTGGCATTATTAAAAATAGATACAAACGGCAACACCATTTACCGTAAATCTTATGGCTCTGACAGCGCTGATTATTTCCTAGGTTTAGTAGGTTCAATGGTAAAAACCTATGATGATGGATATATGCTTGGTGGAGGGATTGATAATGGCGCGGTGTTAGCAATGCTGATGAAATTAAACATAAATGGAGATAGCCTTTGGACAAAATTTTATGGTGATAGCATCTCAGATTATCAATTTTACCAGGTAAAGCAAACAAGTGATAGCGGATTTATTGCAGTGGGAGTATCCAATCCATTTGGGCCTTCTTTAGTTGATCTATATATTGTTAAAACCGATAGCCTTGGCAATGTTCAATGGCAAAAAACTATTGGCTCACCAAATGTTTATGAACAAGCTTTCAGTGTGCAACAAACATTTGATGGTGGTTATATAATCGGAGGTAATATTACTTCCATTTCGGGAAATGTTGATACCTATTTATTGAAGATAGATAGTTCAGGTAACTTTAAATGGCAACGCAGTTATGGTAATATTGGAGATGATTGTCCTGCTTATGTAGAACTGTTGCCAAATGGTAATTATATTATTTCAACTTGCTTTAATCGACAACAATTCCTGCCTAATTATGATAACACTGTATTTCGCTTTATGGAAGTAGATTCACTTGGGGTTACCATTTGGATCAGAGACTATGGAGATACTCTTGATTACGCTGGTCCATTTACTATTCTTGCTACAAATGATGGCAATTACATTGCAGCAGGTCAGGGAAATCATAGTGGCAACTTTAGTCCAAATGTCGGAGTATTGGGTCGTGTCTTTAAAATATCCCCTCAAGGCGATAGCCTTTGGTATCGTAGTTATTATCCATCTACCACTAACTGTACAGGGTTATGTGACGCCAATTATTTACGTGATATAAAACCTACCCCAGATGGAGGTTATATAGCCTGTGGTTGGGTAACTGATGTTGGCTTTCAGGATATGTGGGTTATAAAAATGGATAGCATGGGTTGTGTGGATACATTGTGTATAATTGGCGTAGGAGTGCCCGAGCATAAACAAAATGTTGAGGTAAGCATTTATCCTAACCCGGCACATAATAATTTTACAGTCAGCGCACCGTTTTTTATTAATGCTCTTTTAACTATTAACGATTTATCAGGGCGTTTGCTTTTGCAACAGGCATTTAATAAAGAGGCAATAATAAACATAGCAGGGTTAAAAGCAGGCATGTATATAATCAGTTTGCAAACGGATAAGGATAAGGTGATGAGGAAGTTTGTAAAGGAGGGTAGTGTCCCTCAAAGTGTGTAAGTAGAAAAGTTATTCTGAAAATTTTTTTGACCTCCTTTAAAAAGGTCATAAAAAAAATTTTCGGAAATAACTTTTCAAATAACTTTAACACACTTAAATATGAAAAAAGAAGACGT
>JANNXV010000204.1:0-21891 GCA_031409815.1 Bacteroidota bacterium | reverse complement strand
TGCCAGATTATGTGCACGCTGACATACATCGCATTTATTGGCATCCAACAAATTTTGATACTATTTATTTCGCTACTGATGGAGGTATCTTTAGGACTACTGACAATGGTGCAACATTTGAAGGATGTAATGGCATGTATCAAACACAACAGTTTTATGCAAACTTTGCCAACTCATCGCAGGATTCTCTTTTTGCAATAGGAGGAATGCAAGATAATGCAACGGCTGTTTACGATGGCAATTTGGGTTGGAGAAGAGTAATTGGTGGCGATGGTGTTTCAACCGCTATCAATCCAATGGATGATAATATTGTTTATGGCGAATCGCAATACCTTAATTTAAACCGGTCGGATGATCATGCTTTTAATTTTTATAATCTGGGAGTGCCAACAGGATCAACACCCAATTTTGCAGGTCCTTTTGTAGTTTGTCATTCGAACCCTGATGTTATTTATGCAGGCAGTGATTTAATTGCAAAGTCTGTTGATGGTGGATTTAGTTGGAGTTTTGCAAATGGAGCCAATACATTAGATGGTAATGCAGTGTTGGTAATCGAAGCATCAAGAACTGATGAAAACTTAGTTTATGCAGCCACAGCTCCAGTTACTATTCCACAAGTTGGTTTGTTTAAAACAATAGATGGCGGAGATAACTGGATTAATGTAACAGCTGGTTTACCTAATAAATACATTATGGATATTGCTATCGATCCCATTAACAATCAAAATGTATATGTTGCTATGTCAGGTTTTGGAACCGATCATATTTATAAATCGACTAACGGTGGTGCAACATGGAATGGAAGTAGTATCGGTTTGCCCGATGTGCCTACCAATACCATTTGTATTGATCCATTGAATGCAAATATCATTTATGTTGGAAACGATTTAGGTGTTTATGTTTCAACAGATGCAGGAGCTACATGGAATATTTTTAATGATGGTTTATACGATGCCACATTTGTGATGGATATTGCTGTATCGCCTGTTAACAGAAAACTTAGGTTAGCAACACATGGCAAAGGAATTTACGAGCGACCAATGTTGCCAATTACTGTTGGCGTAACTGAAACATCAGAAAATATTTTTCAAGTAAGTGCATTCCCAAATCCTGTGCATGACCAGACAACAATATTCTTTTCATCGTTGGCGGATAAAAACATCAACCTCAAATTATACAATTCAAAAGGCGAATTGGTAATGCAGATGAAAAATAAAAATGCATCTGATCATAAAATTGATTTAAGTATGAAAGAATTTACGGAAGGCATTTATTTTCTGGAAATTGAAGTGGGTGAAAAACGTCAGTCGATTAAATTGATAAAGATTTAGCAACTGTTTAAATTTCATACCAACTAATATTATTTACCCTCGCACATAGTTCGACTTCGCTCACTATGACCTTCGCTCACAAAAACCTTCGCTCAGATTGACCCTCACGCATGAGTCAACCTGAGCGAAGTCGAAGGCTTTTTGTCAGATATTTAAATTCATTAAGCAACTGAAACCTTATCAATATTTTTTCAGCAAAAAATAAAAATGTTTTTTGCCATGCAACCTTTTGCCCGATTTATACATCTTGGTTAGTATAGAACTTATTCACGTTTTACGATAACATAAATTTTAAACGCATTTAAAAGGAAAGCAAACCAACATCATGAAAAAATTAATTGTAACTATTTGTTTAACATTTGCAGCACTTATTTTACTTCCCGAAAAAATTACTGCAAGCCATCTTGCTGGTGCTGAGATTGAATATGTCTATCAGGGCAGCCCTAATACTTATCTATACAGGTTAAAAGTTTACAGGGATTGCAATGGAATTGGGTTAAGCGTTCCTCAGTTTTTATGTATCAGTTCTTCTTTGTTGAATTTTAATACTTCTATAACTATGAATATGGTCTCACTTAATATGCTTCCAGTTTCTCAATGTTTTAATATACCTCAGTCTAATTGTCTTCCGGGTCTTGGAGGGTATGGAATAGAAGAATATGTTTTCGAAGCAGTTTATACACTTCCTGCTGCTGCAACCGATTGGATCTTTTCATGGTCTGACTGCTGTAGGAATGCAGCGGGAACTACTTCATTTTTAAATGGTGTGTATGTTTCAGCGACACTTGATAATTTAAACCATCCAACTGATAACTCACCCGTATTTAATTTTGTTCCATATTCCACACTTTGCCTTAGTTATCCCTATTATTACGATCAAGGTGCCACTGACCCGGACGGAGATAGCCTCGTTTTTACCTTGGTCTCTGCGCAAGAAAACACGATTTATTGTCCACCAAGCCCTGTCAACGCGCAGTACACAATTAATCCTTTAACCAACCTCCCTTATTCTGCTACCCAGCCACTTGCATCATCTGTGCCCATAACGATAGATCACTCAAGCGGTATCATCTATTTAATTCCTAATCTTCAACAAGTAGGAGTAGTATGTGTGTTGGTCTCTTCTTATGACAGCTCAGGTGCATTAATAGGAACAACAAAAAGCGATATACAGGTGATGGTAACCAACAATTGTAATATTGTAAATCCTGCATTTCCCGTTGGGCCAAACTCTACTTCTTATTTTCCAATTGGTAATCCAACCATGCAAGTTCCCGGGCCGTATTACTGTGGCGACAATCAGTTTGTTTTACCTTTTACAACAGAAGTGCAATGTAATTCCATTGTGCCAACTGATATTCGCGTGTTGCGTTCAATAGGCATGCCTAATCCTGTGCTCTCAGCTATTCCGGTTAATTGCAATGGAGGCACTACCGATTCCATTTTGGTAACTTGTTTGTATCCGCTCACTTTTGGAAGCAATCTTGTTACGATTAAAACCGGCTTAGATGGAAATACATTGCTCAGCCAATGCGGCTCAGCCATGCAACCCTATCATGATACGGTGGATGTAATCCTCAATGATTTTAGTGTTTGGCAACCTGCGGTCGATTCGTTGGGTTGTGTGTTTAATCAAAAGACCGTTGCCTTAAATGAAGCCGTATTTTGTTACACCATTGCCAATGATGGAAGTGATTTAGTATTGCAAGATGCAGCAGGCAACCTTATTCCAATAAGTAATGCATTTGGTTATTGCGGACCTAACGGTGAACAAAGCAACCAAGTACTATTGACTTTTGCAGGGATGCAATATTCCACCTCCAACATTTATTACCTCACCGTTAAAATCGGTAACGATGGAAATACAATTGCCAATGAGTGTGGAAAATTTCTCCATGCAGGAGATACACTGGCTGTATTCTATAGTAGCAATAAAATTGCTGTTGATTTGGGTTCAGATATTTCAATTTGCAATACGGATCCTACACCAACATTATCTTCCGGCTTTTCGGACCCTTCATTAACTTATCAATGGTCGTTTAATTCAAGTGTTATCAATGGAGCCAATAGTGCAACCTATCTTGCTTCCAACGGGGCAGGTTTTTACTCATTAAATTTATTTCTAACAGCCAATGCAATTTGCAATGGTGCTGATACGGTTCAGGTAATAACCTATCCTGCTCCTGTTGTTAGTATTAATGATACGATGGGATGTATTGGTTCTTCCATTGTTTTAGATGCAGGAAATGGTGGCTCAGGATATCATTTTCAATGGTATTTCAATGGTATTGGATTACCAGTAGATACCATTCAACAATTAACTGTAACGAAGAGTGGCAATTACACGGCACTGGTTTCAATGGGTAATTGTTTTGCCTATGATAGCTCGGTGGTTACTTTTTATCAGGCATTGGATATTCCGTTATTTAATAATCAAGATCAAAGTGTGTGTGCCGGTGCTGCAATGGCTGATCTTGATGCAGGCAATCAAGGTTTGTCATATGTGTGGACAGTTAATGGAGTGCATCAAGCAGCTGACACCTTACAAACTTTTTTACCAACAACAAATGATGCCGGCACTTATCAAATAAATGTTGAAATAGTTTCCGGTTCGTGCGTAGCAACAGGTAATATGGTATTAACTGTTGTTGATTATCCTGCTATTATTGTGGATGATGAGTATGCTTGTGAAGGAGACTCGTTTCCAACATTGCAATCAAACAATATTTTGGGAGCCACTTATTTTTGGACAGATGAAAATGCCGACACAATTTGCAGTAGCAATCAATTTACGCCACCTTCAATTTTACCTGAAGGAGTTTATTATTTTAATTTGATTGTAAGTGTAAATCCCGGTTGTTCAACAACACAAACTATAGCTTTTAATGTGGGGCCGCCATGCGAAATAAATATGCCCAACATCATTACTCCAAATGCTGATAATATTAATGATGAACTGATAATAACAGGTATAGAACGTTTCGCAAATAATTACATGACCATCTTAAACCGATGGGGTAAAAAAGTGTATGCCGACCATTATAACAACACTGATAAAGTATTTAATGGAAAAGATTTGCCTGATGGACTTTATTTTTATTCGCTTGAGTTTGGCGATGGAAGAACAGCCGCAGTGAAAGGAAGTTTAACCGTTATCAGATAAAAAAGTTTGGTTATAACTTCATCAGTTTCTTCAAATAAGAATGATCATCCGTTTGCAACTTCAAAAAGAAAACACCGTTACCCATTTTGCTAAAAGGAGGATAGTACTTGATCTCATTTAATGTGTAGGGAACGAGTTGATATTGGTTCGAATAAATAGTTCTTCCTAAAACATCCGTGAGTTCCAAATTTAAAACTTGTTGGCTGTCATTCACAATTTGTAAGGTAACGGGTTCAGTATTTAAAATCGGGTTAGGAAACACATTTACCATTTCATCATACTGTTGATAGTTGGTGCTCACTAATAAATTTGCATTTCCAAAATTCGGTATTCCGTATCCTAGTTGCGCATCTGGGTTATTATATTGTGATGCACTTCTTTTAACCGCCTCAATAATTTGCATATTGGTTTTGTTGGGCCATGCCTGCCAAAAGCAAGCTACTGCACCTGCTAAAACGGGACTTGAAAAGGAAGTTCCATTAGCAGGTTGAGAGCTGGTTCCACCAGGTACAAAAACATAAGTTCCTTGTCCCTGATCAGCAACATCTGGTTTGATTCTGCCATCAGCCGATGGGCCTGTACTGCTAAAAAAAGCATAGTTGCCTGAAGCATCAACAGCTCCAACCGCCAATATGCTATCAGCATCGGCCGGAGCACCAATAAATTGCCATGACGAACCACCTGAATTACCTGCACTGTTGCAAACGATAATTCCCTTTCTTGCAGCCATGGTTGCAGCAATAGTACTCGGACAGGTTAGTCCATCCATATCAGAATAAGTGTGATCGTTGGCAGCAATATCAAATGTTGTATAACCTAAAGAAGAATTTATCACATCGGCTCCAACGCTATCCGCAAACTCAGCAGCCGATGCCCAATTATATTCCTCAATAATATTTTCAGGAGCGGCATCTTCAGATTCTAGCAACCAGTATTTTGCTTTAGGTGCGGTTCCAACTAAATCACCCGGAACATTGGCAGCCATGCAACTCAACACTGCAGAGCCATGATAATAATCATCGTAAACATTGGTTTCTTGATGAACAAAATCCCATGTACCTAAAATTTGGTTGTTGGTGCGCAAGCTGTCGAAGCAGTTCATAATATCTGCATCCTGAAAACCTGCATCAAGCACAGCAATCGTCATGCCTTCACCAGTAAATCCTAAATCATGTATTGCATTAATATTAATCATGGTTGCCTGGTTGGTGCCATTTCCATAATTCACGCTCATGCTACGCAGAGCAATTATAGCTGATTGTTGCACAGGTAATATGCTTTCTTCTTCAAATTTATTCTGAATAGGAGTTGTTGGGAGTAATCGTGCAACATTTATCGTAGAAACTACATAAGGCAACATACTAATTGCGCTAAGCACTGATGGGCTTGTTGCTTGAATGGTAACCGAATTTAACCACTTACTTTTATTTAATACTACTCCACCTGCGTTTATCACTCCTTGAACGTAAGTATCATTTACAGGAAGATCCGTTAAATCAATTGCAATGCCCTGATTAGTCCTTCGGTCAATTGCTTTTTGTGTGAGAAAAGCTTGTGGGTTGGTTATTGAATAGGGAGAATTGTTTTTATCAGTAAAACGTACAACGTATTTATCCTGTGCTTTTGCAAATAGGGATAAAAAAATTAAGCCAATGCTGAAAATCTTTTTTGTCATGGAGTGTAACTCGTTAATGTTTCTTTGTAAATATATCCACTTTTTACTGTTTGTTGGTTGAAGTCAATATCTAATTTTACATTTTCCTTATAAATCATTCCAACATTGGTAGCGTATTGTTCGGTAAAATATCGCTGCTCAATCAAATTATATTCTTCCTCTTGTAAAACAGTTAATACCGAATCAAAATTAAAATTGTTGATGGAAAATGGCGTGTTAACCGCTGTATAATTATAATCCAAAGGATTATTGGTGTTCATCGAATTGCCGTTCCATTGAATGTTTTGTGCAGCTGGAAATACCAATTTTACATAACGCACATTATCTTCAAACCTTTCGGCATGTAGGTTATTTCGTGTGGCTGAATAAACTTTGAAAATAGTCCAGGGTTGATAAACGGAGTCGCGCACATACCTTTCTATTCTTTGAGTAGGACGGTTTTGCACATCCAAATAGGTAGAGTCAATAATTTCCTTAATCTGAAAATGATGAGTGCGGGTTGTTTGTGTAAACTCATCAGTTATGGTTGAGTCACCATCATAATATAGTGTATGACCAATGTTAACCGGAAAATAATTATAACCCATATAAATGGGTGCCTGTTCTTCGTTTTTACTACAGGATGAAATTATTAATAGTGGAGATACAATAATGAACAAAAATTTAAGTGCTTTCATTTGAATGAAATTATGTGTCATCATTGTACGTAAAAACTACTCATTTGTTGCTGTGTTTATGTCAATAAAACCACCACCAATAACATCATCTCCTTCATAAAAAACGGCACTTTGTCCGGGTGCAATTCCCTTTACTTTATGATGAAATTCAATATGCATCCGATCTCCATGCTGAGTTAATGTACTTAAAGCACCAGTGTCTTTATATCTGATTTTTGTTACAGCTTCCATCGGTTTATCTAGTGTTTTGTATTTCACCAGATTTATATTTCGAACCCAGGTTTCTCCTTTCTGTAAATCATCAATTGAACCCAGAACAACAGTATTAGTTTGAGGTACTATTTCGGTTACAAACATCGGTTCGCCCAGCGCAATTTCCAATCCTTTGCGTTGGCCGATGGTGTAAAATGGATAACCACGGTGAGTTCCCAGAACGGTGCCTTCCATGTCAATAAAATTGCCACCAGCTAATTTTTCTTCTAAACCTTCAACCCGATTTTTGAGGAACGCACGGTAGTCATTATCGGGTATAAAACAAATTTCATAGCTCTCACTTTTATTGGCTAGTTCATGTAAATCAAAATCATGAGCCATTTGTCGAATAGCAGATTTTTCAAATCCACCCACCGGAAAAATAGTACGGCTTAAACATTCTTGAGTCACCCCCCAAAGCACATAGCTCTGATCTTTATTTGCGTCTAATCCTTTTGAAATTACATAGCGGCCATTTTCCTCCCGTACTTTCGCGTAGTGTCCGGTAGCTATCAATTCGCAACCCAACATATTAGCTCGTTTTAAAAGTGCTTCCCATTTAATATGGGTATTACACATTACACAAGGATTTGGAGTTCGTCCGGCAAGGTATTCGTCCACAAAATTATCGATCACATAATCGCCAAATTCCTGACGTATGTCTAATATATAATGGGGGAATCCGTATCGCACTGCAATACTTCTGGCATCGTTTATGGAATCTAAACTACAACAACCGGTTTCTTTTTTACTGCCACCCACACCTGCATAATCCCAGGTTTTCATAGTAATACCAATTACCTCATATCCTTGTTGATGCAACAAAATACTAGCCACTGAACTGTCAATCCCACCGCTCATTGCCACTAAAACACGTCCTTTTTTGCTCACTGCTTATAGCTTGAAATTTAAAGGAACAAAGTACGGAAAAATATGCGAGCGGAATGAATGCTGTGGCTAAGGCAGTTTCAAAGCTGAATATTAGCTTTTTATCAATAGGTCTATTTTGAAAATTGAACGTATAAGGGAACATAAAAAGCCTCATTCCAATTGGAATGAGGCTTTGCTAAAAATTTAAATTGCTATTAATTTTTTACAACCTTCTTAACAAATTCCTGATTGTAAGCTTTCACTTTTACAGTATAAACTCCGGCATTCCATTTTGAAATATCAATGCTTTGAGAGTTGTTTCCTGTTTGATTAAAAGTGCTGTCGTAAACTTGCTGTCCCATTTCATTAAATGCTGACACTTCAACTCTGTCTTTAACATTAGTAAAGTTCAAGTTAATTTTATCAGAGGCAGGGTTAGGAGTTACAGTAACAGAAGCGCCTGAAAGCACTTCTGAAATACCACTGGCTGTGCAAACACCAATTGTGATATCATCAACAAAGAAATTAGTTACGCCTCCATTAACAGCGAATGTGGTACCATTAACAGAAACAGTATGTGTGTTGCCATCCGCTTTAGCGCTAACGTCAACAGTTATTAAAGAATAGCCAAGTTGGCCACACAATGGGCTTGCACCATCAGAAGCAAACACAGTATCAGCATCAATCACAACAACCATATAATCTGTTGGATCGTCACAAACAATTTGTTCAAGGTAAAACGAAAGGCTAGCTGTACCTATAGGGATTAATACATTTGATTGCTCAACTCCTGCTTGTTCAACTGCAGCAGCTGATCCACCAATCCAACACCAGATAGTACCATTGTGTGGGCCAGTTCCAGTTCCAGTTCCACAAGAACCTACATCGCAAAGTGACGTCCCGAAATTTGTTGATGTTTCAACCCATGTGCCAGCACCTATACCTGCTTCAAAACCACCATCGTTCACAACAAAGGTATCAGGAGCACAGCCTGTAACAACAGTTTGTGTTGCTCCAGAGGTGCCACATAAATTAGTTGCGGTAAGTGATACAGTAAAAGTTCCTGAACTGCCATAAGCGTGAGATGGACTGGTAGCTGTTGATGTGTTTCCATCACCAAAGTTCCACAAATAGGAAGCAGCATTTACTGATGTATTAGTAAATGTAACCGTATTTCCACCGCTACTGGATGTAAATGAGGCAACTGGTAATCCACCTACAACAAATATTGTTGCAACTGTTGAGTCAACACATCCACCTCCATCAGTTACTGTGTAGGTAATTGCAATATTGCCTGATAATCCTGCAGGATCAAAAATAGAATCGGTTACTCCGGCTCCTGTAAATGTTCCACCAGTTGTTCCTAAAATATAGTTATTTAGATTAATGGAACCACTTGTTGAACAAACTGAATCTATCGGATCAATGCTAGCAACAGGACCCGAACTGAAAACTAAACTCCAGTTAGCAATTATACCAGAGTCTGGAGTTGCAAAATCTGCTGCTGCAAGTGTCCATGTTCCATTTGGTGATCCACCAGCAAGATTGATAGCATTTAAATCGAGGCCAAATGATGCTGTGAAATTTCCAGCAATAGCAGGAGCAGCAGGAGCACAAATGTTTTCGGCTTCGTTGCCCGTTCCTCTTACAATAGAGAAGTCAAAGTCGTCACCATCGCAACCAAATGTTGATGCAGGCACGCCCGGACGATCTAATAAATTAACGGATGTTCCGTTTGGTGCAGTAAGTACAAATCGTATATCTCCAACCCAAGTGTGTGTAGCTGTGATAGAAATATTTACCAGGTTAACTGAAGATCCTAATGTTCCTGATATTCCGCTCACCGTTTGTGCATCACTTACTCCTAATGAGTCGCCATCGGTTATCGCAAGTGCCGGGGCAAATGAAACAGTGTCTGCACAATCAACCACCACAACCGGTGTAATTGCTAACAGTGATACATCATCAACAAAGAAATTGGTTCCTCCAGTATTTACAGAGAAGGTTGTTGAAGAAAAAATTAATGTATGTGGTAGACCATCGGCATAAGCCATCATGTTTATTGTTTGTTGGGCATAACCAAGAACACCACAAAGAGGGCTACTGCCATCAGTTGAGAAAACAGTATCGGCATCAACAATAACAACCATATAATCAGTTGGTCCATCGCAAACAATTTGCTCAAGAAAAAAAGTTAAATTGGCTGTAGTTGCCGTAGCAGGAATAGTGATGAACTGAGAAATTTCGCTTTGTTCAACGCCACCAGGAAATCCGCCAAACCATGCCCAAAATGTGCCTGCATGAGCTCCGGTACCTGTACCATTACCACAGCCAGCCAAATCACATAAAGGAGTGCCAAAGTTGGTAGATGTTTCTATCCAGGTGCCTGCACCAGGTCCTGCTTCAAAACCACCATCTGTTATACATTGCACTGTTTGTGCAGTAGCAAAATTTGCAGCAGCACCTATAAAAAGTAAAGCTGCAGTTGTTCTTATTTTTTGATATAATTTATTCATCGTTTCTTTTTTTAAATTGAGAGGTTAGTTAACAATAGTATATTTTTCAGGATGCGACTTTACAAATGCTTGTCGGTCTAATGGCATTTTGCTAAGCATACTTTGTGTAATCTCATTTGGATTCTTACGCACATTTGTTACACAAGGGCGCTCACCAACTGTTTTGGCTTTTGTTTTTGATGCAGAAACGGCAGTAGCTTCTCCAATCGTTTTTTTGTTTTGCAATTCTGCATTTTTCTTATCTGTTGCAAGGGCAGTTTTGTTGCCTGGCTTTTTTGCACTTGCATCTGTTTGCGCTAGTAGAAAGTTTGCGCTAAAAAGAATTGGTGCAGAAAGCATCAGCGCTTTAGCTAATAACTTTGTTTTTTTCATTTTTTTTATAGTTTATTGATTATTCAGTGGACGAAACTAACTACCTTTTTAACAAAACACAAAACAAATTCAATAATTTTAAATATACCCAGCCAATTTATAAGCAAAAATCCCTAGCCATTCATGTATTAGCGAGTCCCAGTTATTGATATTTTCTACATCGGGAATAAAAATTTTGTCAGGGGTGTAAATGCCTTTTCCTGATCGCTCATCTACTGAAAATGGTTCGGTTTTTAAACCTGCTTTTTCAAAACATAATAATGACCTTCTCATATGCAAGGCTGAAGTGATCAATAAAAAACGATTACCATACAAATTCGTTTTTAAAATGGTTGTTGTCATTACAGCGTTTTCAAACGTGTTTCGGCTTTCATTTTCAATTATGATATCCTCTTTTGGTACACCACATTTCACCGTCATTTCTGCCAGCCAAGCTGCTTCTTTCCAATCAGGCATCATAACATATCCGGAGCCACCACTAAACAAAATCTTTTTAATTTTTTTATCATGGTAAAGTTGTATTGCCTGCAAAACTCGGTCAACACTACTACCGTAGACAACTCTTTGAGTTTCGTTGTTATAATACCTCATGCTTCCTCCTAATACAATGCCAACATCATACGGATTAGTAATAGACTTAGCATTGCGCGAGGGTACTTCCCAAACTTGTAATAGTTGACTTATAATAAATGGATTGCTTAAAAAAAGTAATAGCGATAAACCAACAATTTGGAAGCGTCTACCAATTTTTCCATTACGCTTAAACCAACCGATCAAAAAACAAAAAACTATCCATACTGTTGGAGAAGTCAGGTAGTCAAATATTTTTGAGGCAGTAAAAAACACAGGCTTTTTTAGTTGCGCAAAGCTATACATACTAGGTTTAATCAAAAACTGTGATGGAGATTGAAAGCTTTTTTGTAGATTTACTTTTCAAAACATAAATTAAGGTATTGGTGAATTTCAGTTTTATTATGTTAAAATCAAGCTTTAAATATGCTTTCCTGCAACTTATTCTATTAATTGTTGTTCAGCCATTATGCTGTGCAGTTGCACCACCACCAAATGATGATCCTTGCAGTGCAATTCCTTTAACTGTAAATACTAATTGCACGTTAAATACCTACACAAATGATTCTGCTACCAATACAACCGGAGTTTCGAATCCAACTTGTGGGTTTTATTTGGGTGGCGATGTTTGGTTTTCAATAGTAGTTCCATCAAGTGGAGCTGTTCAAATTCAAACTGCAAGCTTGGTTATTAATGATGGGGCATGTGCTGCTTATTTGGGTAATTGTGGTGGTGTTTTGACAGAAATTGGTTGCGATGATGATGGTGGCGTTATTTTGATGCCACAATTAACATTAAACGGATTAACCCCAGGCGATTCTCTGTTCATTCGGTTTTGGGAATATGGAAACGACAATAATGGAACTTTTCAAATTTGTGTAATTGATTTGTGCCCTGGTGGAGGACCTCCTTATAATGACGAACCATGTAACGCTCAAGTAATTCAGCCTGGCGTTTATACCCAAGGCAATATCACTTTGTGTGCAACTGGAATTAATGAGCCTACTTCCCCTCCTTTATGCTGGAATAACGGAGTAATAAATTCGGTCTGGTATAAGATTGTTGCAATAGCTTCTTCGATGCGAATTCGTTGCAATCCGGTTACTCTTTCCGATCCACAAATTGCTGTTTATGAAGGAACGTGCGGCACTAATTTGGTTGAGATAGATTGTAATGATAATGGTCCGACTTGCGGATTGTTTTCGCCATTTTCTGATGTAATTGTTAGCGGATTAATTGCTGGAAATACCTATTATATTGCAGTTGATGGAGTATTGGATGAGGTTGGATCGTTCAATTTACTAGTGATTGACGGAAATCTTCCATTACCTCCAATACCTGGTCAGGATTGTGGATTGTTTCAACCTATATGTGCGCCATCTTTTACAGTGGGCAATCCTGGCTTTTCAGGAATTGGAAATATCTGCGATTTTAATGGTGCAAACATTTGCTTAGTAAATGGGGAGCGATCTTCCGCATGGTATGAGTTTTCGATTTTAAGCAATGGCGCTGTCGAGTTTAGTATTGTTCCAAATGACTGGTTTGGTGCGCCAAGTTTAGTTAGTACTGATTATGATTTTGCTGTTTGGAAAACTGCTGGGGCCGGAGCTGTAACTTGTTCAAATATTGAGGCGGGTGCCATTCCATTGAGATGTAATTTTAGCGGACTTGGAGTAACAGGAATTTATAGCTCTTCAAATGGAGTATCACCATTGGCATATCCTGGTTTTGGTGCAGCTTTTCAGTCAAAGATTAATGTGGTTGCGGGCGAAAAGTATGCACTAGTAATTAGTAATTACACGGTAAGTAATAGCGGGTTTAATTTGAATTTTAGTGCCACTTCACCTATTGCCTATGGAATTGGTTCAAATGCTACTGTATTTTGGTCAGGTGCTATTGACTCAGATTGGTTTAAACCTGACAATTGGGGAGGATGTATTATTCCTGACTGTTCAACAAATGCAGTTATCGGTGTTGCTTTAGTTAACCAACCTATAATTATAGGTAATGATGCATCATGCAATTCATTAACCATAAGTCCTGCAGCGTCACTCACTTTAAAAGCTCCACATGCGCTTTCTATTTGCGGTGATTATGTTAACAATGGTTCGCTATCTGCTCAATCAGGATCAATAATCAAATTTAATAACGGAAATGTTTTTCAAAATATAAGTGGAAATTTGATCGGCAATAACGCATTGTCAAGTTTGCAAATTCATAAAACCGGTTCTAATGTTCAGTTAAATCAAGATCTTGATTTGAAAAACAATTTAAATATTGATACACTGACTAGTGCTATTGATGTTTCGGATAAAACAGTTAAAATAGGAGGTGATTTTTTTAACTATGGCTCTTATACAAATGCGGTAAATGGTAATTTAGAATTTAATAGTGTTGGCTCACAAGTTTATTATAATACGGGCTTAATTGGTAATGTTAATATGAAACATTTAGGAAGCGGATTAACTTTATTATCTGATATGACATTAAATCCTTTAGCAAAACTAGCATTGGATAGCGGTGTAATTATCACAGATACTTTTAAAGTGAATTTGCTTAATCGAAATCCAAATTCAATATCTACTGGAAACAATCAAAGCTACATTGTAGGAAACTTAAAACGATATGTAAATCCAAATGGCTCCTATAATTTTCCTTTGTCAACAGCATCTCAAGGGCTTCAATTACTCAATATTGATTTTGCTTATCCAAGCTTTCCAAATTCAGTTGATTATATTTTGGGAAAGTTTAAGCAACATTCTTTTGTTCCATCACCATTAGGGGTTTCTGATTGTGGAATTAATTTTTCAAATAATGGACTTGATAATGGATATTGGTCGCTGACATCAAATATTGATTCGGGCTCTGGCCAGTTTGATTTAACTTTATACAACCAAAACTATACAAATGCAGGCTCCTCTAACGGATGGACAATTATGAATAATAATGGTAGTGGATGGTTAATAGGTAGTGGTAGTTGTGTGCCATCAACGGTTAATGCAGTAAGAAGACTGGGCATGCAAAACTGGTCAAGTTTTTCAACTGCCCAATCGCCAGGAAATCCTTTGCCGGTAACATGGCTTTACTTCAGAGCAAACCCAAATACGAATAAAATTAACCTTGATTGGGCAACTGCAAGTGAAACGAATAATTCAGGATTTGAAATTTATAAATCAACCGATGAAATTAACTTTGTTAAAATTGGATGGGTCAAAGGAAAAGGTAACAGCAATGTGGTGACTAAATATAACTTCCAAGATTTATATGTTAAGCCGGCTGTTAATTATTATTTCAAACTTCGTCAAATTGATTACAACGGAAATTTTGATGAATCAAAAGTAGTAACAGCAAAACTTGAAAACGATAAATTTGTTATTTATCCAAATCCGGTGGTAAGTGAATCTGTTGTTACTTTTTTTACTGAAAGTAAATTGATAAAGCTTGATATACTAATGCCAACTGGTGAACTGGTAAAAACAATTTTGAATGGCATAAATGAAATTGGCAATCAATCCTATTTATTGAATCCTGAAAGTCTGTCGCTTGCCTCAGGTTATTATCTGTTGAGGCTTCAGTCTGATAAAGAGGTAGCTTATAAGTCCTTTTGTTACTTTAGGGAATCTCATTAATTAATAATTATTAAATTGATAACTATATTAACTGACTAATTTTAATTTATTTAGAAAAGACATGAAACTAATAGCTGTTTACAATCTGAAAGGTGGCGTAGGTAAAACTGCTGCATCAGTTAACCTGGCTTATTTATCATCGGCCGAAGGCAAAAAAACATTGCTTATTGATATGGATCCGCAAGCGGCAAGTAGTTACTATTTAAGCGCTGAAGCTGATCTAAAATCGGGTGACGTTAAAAGTATGGTAAAAGGTAAATTTGATATTGTGGATAATATCTGGAGCACAGCATATCCGAATTTGGATATTCTTCCTGCAGGAGCTGATTATCGCAAAATTGAACTTTACTTAAATGATTTAAAAGATGCCGGCAGATGGCTAAGCAATTTTGTAAAACCAGTTAAAAAGGATTATGATATTGTAATAATTGATTGCCCTCCCAACATTACGCTATTAACCGAGAATATTTTTCGAAACGCTGATTATATTTTGGTGCCTGTTGTTCCTACAGTATTGTCTGTTAGAACTTACGAGCAAATTCTGGAATACTTCTCAAGCTATCGTTTAAACAAAGAAAAACTACTTCCATTTTTCAGCATGTTTGAGAAACGAAAGAACATGCACAATGAAACGGTGCGAAGCTTTGCACGAAAGTTTAAAGAAAGTATCAGTGTAATTATTCCTTATAGTTCAGAGGTTGAGAAGATGGGAATTTATCGGGCGCCACTTACTGCAAAACGTCCAAGCGAAGAAGCATCTAAAGCATTTGTAAAACTTTGGAAGGAAGTTAAGAAGAGGATTTCGTAGCGTAATTTCTTTTTTCGTTTCAACATTTTATGCATTGAATTTATACATTATGAAACCAAAACTTATTCTTGTTTTTTCTTTCTTTTGTTTGCTTTTCACAAAAAGTAGCTCTCAAAATGCCGACATTAATATTTTAAGAGATATAAATTTAAACCGCAATAAAAACTTGGATGGAACAATGCGTTTTATTTCCAATACTGTTGCACCAATTGGTTTTGCTGTGCCAGTAGGTTTAATGGCAACAGGATGGATTCAGAACGATAAAGCACTTTCAAAAAAGGGATATGTTACTGGCGCTTCGCTATTGCTGGCAGTTGCTTTAACAACTACATTAAAATATTCAATTAATCGTCAACGTCCATTTGATACCTTTTCTGATGTTGATAAGCAAGCGGATGGGGGAGGGCCATCATTTCCATCAGGACATACCACTGTTGCTTTTGCTACTGCCGCTTCGCTAAGTTTTGCGTATCCCAAATGGTATGTAATAGTTCCATCTTTTGCATGGGCAGGCTCGGTGGCTTTTTCCAGAATGCATTTAGGTTTGCACTATCCATCCGATATTTTAGGTGGAATTGTAATTGGAGTCGGATCCTCATTTTTGTGTTACAAAGCACAGCAATGGATTAAGTAGTTTTGTTTCAACTTTGTTTTTAGTCAATAGAATTAAATTTATTTTGCTAAAGTTTGGTGAATTAATATTATGATACATGGTGGCTTAACATCATAATTGTAATTACAATTAAATTAGATTTGTATTTTGTAGTTAACATCATTTAATTTGAAACCTATTGCAAATTAATTATTTGATTTATAATTTTAGAAAAGAATAACCAATATTATTTTAACCAAATTTAATCATGAGCAAAAACATCGTAATATTTTCTGATGGAACAGGCCAAAAAGGAGGTGTGAATTTCAATACCAATGTTTACAAATTGTTTAATATGGTTGAAGATCGAACCGATAGACAAGTTGTTTTTTATGATCCGGGTCTTGGAACTGATTGGCGCAAGGTTACTGGAAATATTTTTGGCGTTGGTATCTCGCAAAATATTCTGGATTGCTATCGTTTTCTATTCGAGAATTATAATGCAGGAGATAAGATATTTTTATTTGGTTTTAGCAGAGGTGCAGCTACTGTTAGAAGTTTGTCTGGTTTTTTACATCTCTTCGGTATTCTACCTCAATCGAGAAAAGATCTAATTCTTCAGGCTTTTAAAATTTATAAAATTGAAAATAAGGAGAGAAGGTTAAGTAAGGCAAACGCTTTTATAGAGAAGAACCATACCATGTGGTGCAAGGTAAAATTTCTTGGAGTGTTTGATACTGTTGCGGCATTAGGTTTGCCAAATAAAATAGTTGGAGGACTTATTGATCGTTTAACACCTTTTAAATTTCATTCATTTGAATTAAGCAAGAGTGTTGAGTATGCAAGACATGCATTATCAATTGATGAAGAGCGAAAAATATTTAGCCCGGTAATTTGGGATGCATTGAAGGAGGAGAGCAAAGACGTTCGAATGAAACAAGTTTGGTTTAGCGGAGTTCATACCGATGTTGGAGGAGGTTATGCTGAAGATGATTTGGCCAATATTTCTCTTAGATGGATGTTGCGTGAGGCTACCGAGAAGGGATTATTGATTTATGAGCCATCTCCAGCATATAAAGCATTGCAGAACGCGGAAATTAATGTGGATGGAACAATGCACAATGAAATAAAGGGCTTTATTGGTAAACTATACAGCAAGATGATTAGAGCCTGGAATGAGGAAACACATGGGGTGCCAACGATTCATTGGACAGTATTTAAACGGGTAAAAAATATCGATAATTCAGAAAGCCCGCTTTATAATCCTTGGGTGAAGAATTATAAAAACATCAATATTGAAGAGTAGGTTTTTTTAAATAATAATTGAGTTTCAATAACGGTTATCGAAAAAAAGGAATATTCTGCTAAAGATAAAAAGCAGAATATTCTTTACATAGTTTTTAATTCTGTAACCAACTTTGATAACACCTCTTTTGCATCGCCAAATAGCATGCTTGTTTTAGGATTGTAAAAAAGTTCATTTTCAATACCTGCATAACCTGCATTCATACTTCGTTTGTTTACAATAATGTGTTGTGCGTTTTCGACTTCAAGTATTGGCATACCGTAAATTGGCGATGCAGGGTCGTTTTTAGCAGCAGGGTTTACTACATCATTGGCTCCAACAATCAATACAACATCTGTGGTATTAAACTCAGGATTGATTTCTTCCATTTCCACTAATTTGTCATACGAAACGTTGCTTTCTGCTAACAACACATTCATATGTCCGGGCATACGACCGGCAACCGGATGTATTGCATATTTCACGGTTACACCACGTTCTTCTAAAATATTTTCAAGTTCTTTAATAACGTGTTGTGCTTGGGCAACTGCCAAGCCATAACCTGGAACAATAATTACTTTTTTAGAGTAATTCATTAGCACAGCGGTGTCACTAACACTTATATCCTTAATAGAACCTTGCAATGCACCTCTGTCAGATGATGCCGCAGCCCCCGATTCTCCAAAAGCTCCAAAAATTACATTGCTCAAAGGACGATTCATTGCTTTACACATTGCAAGCGTTAAAATAGTTCCGGCCGATCCAACTAAAATACCACCCGTTTGCATGGCTTGGTTATCGTATAAAAATCCACCTGTGGCCGCTGCCAAACCGGTAAATGAGTTAAGCAATGAAATAACCACCGGCATGTCGGCTCCTCCAATAGGTACTGTAAACAATATACCATAAGCAAGTGCTAATACAAATAGCAGATAAACTGCAGCATGTGGTAGTGTTGGATTCATTAAAACATAGGCACCGAAAGCTAGTAGTATTACCAAAAACACATTGTTGATTGTGTTATAATTTGGAAGTCGGTTGGCTTTTTTTAATGTGCCGTTTAGTTTCATAAAAGCAATTATACTCCCTGAAAAAGAAACAGACCCTATTATTAATCCTAATATGATCAACATCATAAAGCCCATACTACTGCCATTTTCTGCTGCATGAGGATATTCGATTAATCCGATTAATGCTGCACATGCACCGCCCATTCCATTAAATAGTGAAACTAATTCAGGCATTTTTGTCATCTGAACGCGTTTAGCTGTTATCCAACCAACAACAGTTCCAATAATTATTGCCAGAAAAATTAATCCGAAAACAGTTTTGCTTACTTCGTGGTCAGTTTGAAAGAAAAAGATGGTGCCAATAATAGCAAGAGTCATTCCCACTGCACCGATCGTGTTTCCTTTTCGGGCAGTTTTAGGATTCCCCATCATTTTTAAACCCATGATGAATGTAACTGACGCAATCAAGTAAATTATTTCAAGGATATTTCCCCACATATATTCAAGTTTATAGTTTATTGTTTATTATTCATTGATGTGCCAGCACACCATTCTTGGTTTCGTATTCAAATTGTTTTACAGATGCAATTTAAAATCCTTAAATCCTAAATCCCAAATCCGAAAATTATTTCTTTTTCTTAAACATTTCCAACATCCGGTCAGTAACTACAAAACCTCCAACCACGTTTAGGGTTCCAAGTATCACTGCCAGAAAACCAAGTGCCAGTGATAAATAATTGGAAGGGTCGCATTTTAACATTACAATGATGGCGCCCACAATTACTACTCCATGGATCGCATTTGCACCACTCATTAAAGGAGTGTGTAATACTGTTGGCACATTACCGATCACTTCCACACCAACGAATATGGATAGAATGATGATGTAAATCATTTCGCGATGCTCAGCAAGTAAAGAAAGAATATTTGTCATATTAATAGTTTAAAGTTGTTATAAGTTCATTTTCAAATTTTCAAATCATTTTTTTAAGATTTCCCCTTTGTGAGTAATTAATGATCCTTTCGTTACTTCCTCTTCCATCTCCCACTTAAATCCATCTTTGGTGGCGAGGTGTAATAAAAAAGCCTGAATGTTCTTTGCGTAAAGATCGCTTGCATTTAATGGAAGTAAAGAAGGTATATTGGCTTCACCAATGATGGTTACTCCATGCTTTACTACGGTTTTATTTAACTCGCTCAGTACACAATTACCTCCTTGTTCTACTGCCATGTCCACAATTACCGAACCCATACGCATACTTTTCACCATGTCTTCTGTTACCAGTACTGGTGCTTTTTTGCCTGGAATCAATGCTGTAGTAATTACAATATCGGCATTGGCAATATGCTTCGCAACCAATTCCTGTTGGCGTTTTAAAAATTCTTCAGAAACACCTTTCACATAACCACCTTCCATCTTCACCGATTCATCTCCTTCTACCACAATAAACTTTCCACCGAGCGATTCCACCTGTTCTTTGGTTTCAGGCCGGATATCCGATACTTCCACAATAGCTCCCAAACGCTTGGCTGTTGCAATGGCCTGCAAACCGGCCACACCTGCTCCCATAATAACTACTCGCGATGGTTTAATGGTTCCGGCAGCTGTCATAAGTAGCGGGAATATTTTTCCTAAGGCATTGGCTCCCATCAACACGGTTTTATAACCTGCTATGTTAGCCTGCGAACTCAATGCATCCATTTTCTGCGCCTTTGAAATACGAGGAATAGCATCCACCGAAAAAGCAGTAATGCCCTGTTGTGCACAGGCCTCCACCAATTCAGGATTGGTGGCAGCCCACATAAACGACATCAGCACGGCATCCTTTTTCATCTGTTTGATTTCAGAAGGATCAGGTGCATTTACTTTTAAAACAACATCGCTTTTACTGTAAACCGCACTGGCATCCGCTTCAATGGTGGCGCCTGCTTCGGTATATTTCTCATCTGCAAAATATGATTTCAATCCGGCTCCTTTTTCGAGCAGTACATTAAAACCTGCTTTTACTAATTGAGCAGTAACATCGGGCGATAATGCCACCCGGCACTCGCGTTCTTTAGTTTCTTTTGGTACGCCTAAAATCATAAGGGATTTTTAAAGTGGTGCAAAGAAAATAAATTATGGGTAATGTGGTGATTGGGTATCCCGATTAATCGGGAAGTAATTAAGGTAATTGGGTAGTTGAGGTTGGGTTATTCGTTTGTTATGGTATAAAAAAGCGGAGTTTTTTTTACATTTAAATGGCTCAGACCTGTATAGTTATCACAAAATTTGGAGCGCTTCTTTAGCCACTTAACTAAATAACTGACGTACTATTG
Organism: Bacteroidota bacterium; assembly: GCA_031409815.1. Lineage (GTDB taxonomy): Bacteria > Bacteroidota > Bacteroidia > AKYH767-A > OLB10 > JANLUX01. The sequence continues at coordinate 822 of JANNXV010000204.1, read as the reverse complement.
CACAACGAAACAAAACATACTATGAAAAAGATTCTTCCTTTAGCTGTCCTTTTGCTTGCCTGCTTCCAGTTAATTAATGGTTGCAAAAAGAACGAGACTTCAGATGACACACCATCAGCTGGCTCATCCTCCGGCAATGTAAAAATTACCCTAACAGGGGTGGTTTTATCGGCAAACGATTTTCCCTTGCAGGGAGTTACTGTTACCGCCCATGGCCAAACCACAAACACCGACATTAATGGTATCTTTATATTTAAAGATATTTATGTAAACCACAAACGTTGCGTTGTTAAGGCATCACTCAGCCAAAACTTTACCGTAACCAGCGCGTTTATTCCCGTTGCGGGCACTGTTAACTACACCAAAATGGTGATGCACTCTAAAATTGCTTATTCATTTAACAGTGCTGTAGGTGCTACTTATACTTTGCCCGATAACTCGTCTATTCAGCTTGCACCCAATTCGTTTGTTACATCCACAGGGGCTCCCTTTAGCGGAAACATGATGGTGGTAGCCACTCATTTGTCGCCTGGCGATGCCAACTTCGGATTCTCTATTCCCGGCAGCGACCTTGCAGCTAAGGACTCGAGTGGTAATGATGTTATACTGTATTCATACGGAATGCTGGGAGTTGAACTGCTAGATGCGGCAACCGGGCAACAATTGCAGCTGGGTGCAGGTTGTGCCGCTGATCGAAATGAATACGGCCAATATGTCGGCGCTGCGCTTTACCGGTGGCCGCACCAACCTGTCGCTGCGCCCCGCTGAGGATTTTGTCGCCAACAGCTATCGGATCACCCCGCGCACTGACATTCGCAATTC
>JANNXV010000203.1:0-15361 GCA_031409815.1 Bacteroidota bacterium | reverse complement strand
ACGATGATTGGTTAATATAGTTTCAAAAAACAGGAAAAGACGGATTAGTGGAAGAAGTTGATCCAAATAAAAAAACGAATCAGATCAAAGTAATATTAAATCTGTTAGTAAATGAAAGTTGTTGATTATTTATTATTCTTAACTTTTTCCTTTTCCTGCTTACGGAAATATTTTTTTAGCAGAAAACTGTGCTTTAAGCCCTCCAGGTCTTCATCTAATTTGGCTGAGGAGGTTTTAAGGTTATGAAGTGTTTCTTGAAGGTCTTTGGCCGCAATACTATCATTCAATAGTACTGCAGCACTGCCTTGACCACTGTTAATTTTGGTGATTACTTCATTTAATTCTTTGGAAGAAGTTGAAAGTTTTTCACTTGTTTGCTTAATGTCTCTCATGGCCGATTGTAACTCACGTGTCATGACTGTATCATAAATCAAAGCGTTAGCAAGTCCATTTCCATTTTTAACATCTCCAATAATTCCTGATGCCCTATCAGAAGCGGTCGTTAAATCTTCACTTACCGATTCAATATTACCAAGTATGCGATTAATTGTTTGAGCTAAGGTAGTGTCAACAAGAATTGAATATACACTACCCTCGCTATTTCTAATATTGTTTGTAATGCTTTTGAGATTATCTGAAACAAAGGCCACATTATCATTTGTTAATTGCAAAGTGCGTAACATCGATTCAGTATTTACTCCCTTAAGAGAAACAATTTCATCACCCGGTTCAACTAATTGCGAGGGTAATGAAGAAGGTTCAATATTTATCAACCTGTTTCCCATCAAACCATCGGTTCCAATACTTGCAATTGAATTTTTTCTGATAAAACGCCTCATGTCATTGTCAATAATCATGGCTATTCTAATAATGGTGTCGCTTTTAATTTCTATTGATTCAATGGTCCCAACATCAATACCTGAGAACCTCACATTGTTTCCGGTTTGCAATCCACTGATGTTTTGAAAGGTAGTATAAAGAGTAAAAGTACGTCCGAATAAATTTTTATTGTTTCCAATAAAATACAATGCTACAATAAGCAATACCACTCCAGTAATTACAAAAGCGCCCAATCGGATACTTCTTGATGTTTCTTTTTCCATATTATTTAAAGAATGAATGCACTTTGGGATCTTCCAATTTTTTTAAATTATCAAATGTTCCTTCTGCATAATTGATTCCATCAATCATCAAAACTAAGCGATTTGCAATAATTTGTGCACAGTGCATATCGTGCGAAATAATAATGGAAGAAGTATTGTATTTTTTTTGCATCTTAAGCATTAGATTGCTAATTTCTTCAGCGGTAATTGGGTCGAGACCTGTTGTTGGTTCATCGTACAACATTATTTCAGGTTTCATAACCAGTGCCCGTGCAAGTCCGATGCGTTTTTTCATGCCACCTGATAATTCTGAAGGCATCATGTCGATGGAATTCAATAGACCAACATTACTCAATGCTTCTTCCACCAATTGTTTTACTTCTTCTTTAGTTTTATGTCGGCCGTGTCTTCGTAAGGCAAACGCTAAATTTTCTCTAATCGTCATGCTATCGTATAATGCACTACTCTGAAAAACAAAACCAATCCGGGCTCTCATTTCATCTAGTTCAGAAATGTTTATTTTGTCAATTTCTTTATCAAATACTTTAAGTGATCCACCATCATATTTAATTAGACCAACAATGCATTTAATAAGTACAGATTTACCACAGCCTGATTTGCCCAGGATCACTACATTTTCGCCTTTATTGATGGTTACATTAAAATCAACAAGCACAGTGTTTTTACCAAATTGTTTTTTAAGGTGAGCGATTTCAATTACTGGTTCACCATATTGTAAATTGTTTGTATGTAGAGGTTCCATTCTTATTCTAAAACTGTTAACTAGATAAAACCAAAGAATCCGGTTATTTGAACCACTAATAAATCAATAATAAATACCAGCAATGATGAAACCACTACGGCTGAATTGGCAGAACGACCCACACCTTCGGTACCTTTTTTGGAGTTGTATCCTTTGTAGCAGCCGATTAAGCCAATTGCAAATCCAAAGAAAAATGATTTGATAAATGCGGGTATAAAATCACTGTAAAGTAAGATGCCAAAGACCTGATGAAAAAATAATGTGAAACTCACCGATCCATTTACATTGACGGCCAAATAAGATCCATATAATGCAATGAAATCACCAATAATAACCAGCAATGGAATCATAAGAGTGGTTGCAATAATTCGAGTAACTACAATATATTTAAATGGATTAGTACCGCTAACTTCCATAGCATCAATTTGCTCTGTTACTTTCATAGAGCCTAATTCAGCACCAATACTGGAGCCAATTTTACCTGCGCAAATCAATGCAACTATTACAGGTCCAATTTCGCGAATGATGCTGACACTAACCATTTTTGGAAGCCAGGCTTCGGCACCAAATTCAATTAGTGTTGGCCGCGATTGTAAGGTGATTACCAAGCCGATAATAAAAGCAGTTAATCCAACCAGCGGAAGTGACCGATATCCTATTTCAAAACACTGACGAAGTACTTCCTTGAATTCAAATGGTGGAAAGAAAACTTCGCGAAAAAAGCGGGCTGCAAAACGTGCTGTATCACCAGCTTCGAAAAGGAAATCATGTATGCCGGGAGGTAAAGAAGAAAAAAATGTTTTTTTCTCTTTCTCTTCTTGGTCCAACGTATCTATTGATTCATTCACAGAAACAAAAATAATTTATTCAAACCTATGAACTAAAATTCCAAATTTTGATGATATATCTCAGTTTAGATGCTGATATATATCAACTATTTAAGGTGATGTATTGGAAATAGGTCGAATTGGTTGTGAAGCAATTATAGTACCGTTAGCTGTATTCTTAGTTTAAAGTACTTGATAAGTTAATTCTTTGATAAGTTAACTATTGCTCAACTTTTTAATAGTGTTTTGTAATCGAGCTTTCTGATTCTCAGGAGCTTTTGAAAGAGCAATTTTGTAATTACTCAATGCTGATTTGTTATCGCCATTTTTTTCGTAAGCTTCTGCTAGACTGTCAAACACATTCCATGATTTTGGATACCGCTTAGCATTTAGTTTAAAAATTTCAAGTGCTTCTACTTTTTTTCCTTGACCAAGCAGTTGATACCCGTAGGTATTTAATTGGTTCTCGTCAGCCAATTCCATTGCTTCCTTAATTAATGCATCAGATTCAGCTTGTTTGCCTTGCAAAGCCAACAATTGCGATTTGGTATTTAAGTTAGAAAAAGATTTCTGCAAAGCGATTGAGCGATCAATCCAGGTTTCAGCCTCATTTAGATGCACTTTCTTATCTATACAATAAGCCGCAGCTTGCTGATGACCTTCCGGAAAAAAGCCGGGTATGTTTTTGAGTTCTTCTTTCATATTAGCAATAACCATCTCCGCAACATCAATTTGAATGGAGAATGAAACGGCCAGCTTTTCCCATCTTAAAATTGTAACAACAGATGATGGCTGTGGATCAGCAAAACCATAGCTCAACCATTTTTGCATTTCAGCCTGCTTTGGCATCACCTTTACTCTTAAGGCATCTTTATTTTCATTATAAAAAAAGCTGCCCCATGATTTGAAGTCATTTGAAAAAATAATGGTCCACTCTTTTTCAGTAGGTATCATATGTAAACCATATGTTCCGGCCTTTAATAATTTACCTTCAATAGATACATCTGTCGAAATATCAATAGTTGTATTTTCATTTGCACCAGCCCTCCATACTTCATTATAAGGCACAAGGTCGCCCCAAATCTTTCGGTCGTTAGCCAGAGGACTGTGGTATTTGATAGTGATATCTGTTAAACCAATGCGCTGCATTACCATAGCAGATTGGCTCACCTCAGGTAATGTAAGATTTCTTTGTGCCCATCCATTGATAAAACAAATAAGAATTAGCAGAGTTGATAAACTTTTTTTCATGTTAGTTGTTTTTTATTGTTTAGAGAATAACTATTTGATGCTCGAAAATAAAGTGATATCAGCAAAAAAAATAATAAGTTCGACTAGTGCAATCTTATGGAAGATAAGAGGTTGTAAACGAACGATGACTTAATTATTTTAATTTCATCGATGATTTTGTGATTAATCAAACATGTATTTTTGACAACTAATTAAATATTTATAAATATGAAAAAAATAGTAACCACTGCATTTGCAGTAATTTTATTGGCGACAGCTACTTCAACTGTTAATGCCCAAGCACTAAAAGTGCCAGCCCCGAGTCCAACACAAACTTTAAAGCAGAATTTTGGTTTGTCTGAAATCACAATTGAGTACTCACGCCCAAGCGTAAAGGGTAGGGTAGTGTATGGTGACCTTGTTCCATATGGTAAAATATGGAGAACGGGTGCAAACAGTTCAACCAAAATAACTTTTGGTGAAGATGTGATGTTGGAAGGAAAAGCAGTGCCTGCTGGTACGTATGCGCTTTATACAATGCCAAATAAGGATAGCTGGGATATTATGATTTACAAGGATACAAAGCTAGGTGGTGATGTAGCCGAATACAAAATGGAGAACGAGTTAATTCGTTTTAAAGCGAAGCCAACAGCATTGGCAAATAAAGTAGAAACTTTTACCATCAATATAGCTGATATCGCTGCTAAAACAGCAAATATCGAATTGTGTTGGGAAAATACTCGGGTAGCATTCGGAGTATCGGTAGAAATTGATGCTAAAATTATGAAGAACATTGAAACCGCTTTAGCAACTGATAGTCGACCATATTATTCTGCTGCCAGTTATTATTACGATAACGATAAGGATTTAAAGCAAGCACTTGAATGGTCAGATAAGGCAATTCAAAATAATCCGAAAGGATATTGGATTGTACATTTGAAAGCAAAAATTCAGATGAAAATGAAAGACTATAAAGGCGCAACGGCTTCAGCTCAACAATCGATGACTTTGGCTAAAGAAGATAAGAATGACGATTATGTTAAAATGAATGAAAAACTAATGGCAGAAGCTAAAATGGGCAAGTAGTTAGCTTTTTATTTAACTGATTGCATGATGAAAAACCAGCAACAATTGTTGCTGGTTTTTTTATGCTTTTAGGTGGCTTATTTTTTTTGATGAGGGTAATAACTGTTGCAACAAAAAAGCTATTGTCATCACCATTAAACAACCTAAAACATTTAACCATAGAAAAGCTGTTAGATCAATCATCCAGGAGTAAATAATAAAACATTCGGTAATTATTGCAGCATAAAAAACAGCATTGCCATGCACTTTTTTCAAATAGAAAGCGGTACAAAATATACCCAGTATAGTTCCATAAAATAGTGAACCTAGAATATTTACTGCTTCAATCAGGTTGCCAAGTTTGCTAGCATACAATGCAACTACAATACAGAATAATCCCCAGCCGACAGTTGCCCAGCGCGAGGCTGAAAGGTATTTATGGTCGCTAGCTTTTTTATTAATAAGTCGCTTGTAAAAATCTACTACCGATGTGGAAGCAAGCGAATTTAATCCGCTGGCCGTGGATCCCATAGAAGCCAGAAAGATTATTGCGATTAGCATACCTACCAAACCAACAGGCAGGTACTTGGTAACAAAACTTAGAAAAATATAATTGGTATCGTTAATATCTGCATCCTCACTGTTTTTTTGCATCAGAGTAGTTACCTCTTTGCGGATAGCTAACGATCGCTGGTCGGCTTTTTGCAATTGCAAACGAGTTTCAGCAATAGCTTTTTTGTCGTTTGTTTCTAAGGCAACAATCAGTTGATTTACCTTTAATTGTTTATGTTGATGCGCAACGGTAAAATCGGCTTCCAGTTTTTTAAATTCCGATTTGTAACTGCTGTTTTCTATTCGGTCAATTTCGAAATGATTGAAAAACACCGGTGGCTGGTGGAATTGATAGAAAGTAAAAACCAATGTGCCTATTAACAGAATCAAAAACTGCATTGGGATTTTTAGCAATCCATTCATTACTAAACCCAGTCGGCTTTGCTCAATTGACTTGCCAGTTAAATAACGGCCGACCTGCGATTGATCAGTACCAAAATAGGCTAGTTGTAAAAAAAATCCGCCAATAATTCCCGACCAAACATTGTATCGGTTATTCCAATCAAAATGAGTATCGATGGCGTTTAGTTTATCCATTTTTCCTGCAATGTGCAAGGCATCTACAAATCCTATTGTAGGTGGCAGTAGATGCACCACCATATAAGCCGCAATAAAAAGTCCGGCAAAAATGATACTCATTTGCAAGAGCTGAGTGTGTGAAACGGCTTTGGTCCCTCCATACACTGTGTAAAGTATTACAATACCTCCAGAAAAAAGAGTGGTGTAAGTGATGCTGAACCCGAGTATGGCTGACAATACAATGGATGGAGCATAAATAGTAATCCCAGTTGATAATCCTCGTTGTAATAAAAATAAAAATGCTGTGAATGAGCGTGTTTTAATATCAAAACGTTTTTCTAAAAACTCATAAGCAGTGTACACATTCAGGTTTTTAAATTTGGGTATGAAAGTGATACAGATTACCATCATAGCTAAAGGTAAACCGAAGTAAAATTGTACAAATCGTAATCCATCTGTATAACCTTGGCCCGGTGCAGATAGAAAAGTGACTGCACTGGCTTGTGTTGCCATCACCGATAAACCGACATGATACCAGGGGAGTTTTTTATCTGCTAATAAATAGCCTTTAATGTTTTTTGTGCCTCGACTTTTCCAAAGTCCGTATAGAACTATCGATAGTAAGGTAATAACCAATACTAGCCAATCAATGGTACTCATCTAAAATAATTAGTAAAAATGTAAAGTACAAAAATCACCACTATTAATACTCCTATCATTAATAGATACACATTTTTCCAAGAACCGAGAAAAGGTGGTTGCTCTTCCAGCATATTTATTTATTTGCCGGCAAACTAATTAGATTTACAAATAGCCGATAAGCTCCCGGAACTCCGGCAGGCAACTGTCTAAAAAAGGCCATTCCTGTGTATACAAAATTGCCTTTACCATACTTTGATATTATAATTCCTCCATCACTTGCCTTTTCAGTTGGGTCGTTTGATGATAAAATAGTTTCATAATTTTTATCAAGATCCGTAGCAAAATAAATACCGCGTTCTTGAATCCATCCATCAAAATCGTTAGCTGTAATTTTATTGGGATAATTAAGGGCTGAATGCTCCGTATTGATAAATCTTATTTCTGCTTTTTCATCAGTTACTCTATCGCGTGATATGGTAAAAGGGTAGGGGCCTATTTTGGGTTGCATCGGTCCAACTCTACTATTGGTGTTATACTGTACTATCAAATTTCCACCCTGTTTTATATAGTCCATCAATTTATCATAATGCAATTGTAAACGGCTATTGGTGTTATATGCTCGAATTCCGGTAACGATAGCAGCATAACGTGTTAGATTTTCTGATCCAATCATTTCATCTGTTAAAACAGTTACATCATAACCTAATTGATTTAAACAAGCAGGAATTTCGTCACCTGCTCCTGCTATATAACCAATGGTATTCATTCCTTTTTTTACATCCACATTTACCAGCTTAACTTCTGCTTCGCTAAGTGTGAACTGATAAGGAATATGATCGTATTCGATTCGCTGAATACTCTTTGAATATACTTTATTGTTGATGTTGAGGCTTGCGGTAAGCTTAGCTACTCCGTTACTGCTTCCTTTACTTATCGATGCTTCAAGAATAGCTTCATCACCTTTTTTTAACAGGTTAAATTTATTGTTGGATGTTGAAAGAATCCAATTCTCAGGAACACTAATCGACATTGTACCGCTCACATTATCAGCATTGGCCTTGATGATAAACTGCACAGTTTTAGGTTTTGCATCGCTAAACACATAAACCTTTTCCGCAATATTAATAGTAGCAGGTGGCAATATTTCAAAATTGCGATACACTTCTCCTTTTACCGGATCTGTACTTTTATAGATAAGTGGTTTTTCAATTTGCAAAGGCAAGCCATTGATGATTAAAAAAAACGAAACCGTGGTTGCAGGTTTGTTTTCAGGATTGCCAATTAATAGCGGGTTTCTGATAACGAACAAACCTTCAGTGTGCTTTTCATTCAACCAATAAGGATTAGAATAGGATTGATTTTCTGATAATCTTTCTTTGTGTTTAAAAGTGAATAACTCATTAGGTTTTAATTCTAATGAAGTAGAAGTATCTGTTTGTTGTAAAAAATTAATCTTGCTAAGTTTAATATCTGCTCCATTGCGATTAATAATTTGAGCAGTGATATTAACAGTGTCGCCTGGAATGCCATTAAAATCTCCAGCACTAGCTTCAAGCCATACTCCTGCACAGCCTAATAAAAGAGATTCGGTTTCCATGAGTTTTTGCTGTTTCCAGTATATGATGTTGGCATCCGTTTCTTTCAATTGCTGAATTTCTTTATAGATAGCTACTAAATCTTGTACTGAAAGCTCTGGTTTTAGGGGGTTAAATTTATTTATACAACCATCAATAAGGGTTTGTATTTTTTCAGTGCCGCTAAGGCGTTTCCAACTTTGATTAATACCTTCAAATAAATCCTTGGTTACTATATCTCCTTTTAATTGCTTAAAATACTCAATGGAAGTGCCGCGTGTTTTTGCTGAGCCAAATCCCTGGCTTTTGTGCATTGAACGGCTTTCGGCTGCTATCTCACCATAACCTTTTCCGAGCAATGGATTGTATACCCCCACATCAAGTTTAAGTTGATCTTCAGCTGTAGTATTATTTCCACCGAAATTAAAAGTATTCCAAAAAATGCGCTTAGCTTGCCAGGTAGTAACATTTAAAAGTTGTTCGGGATATTTTTTAGGATCAGCAGCAGCATCAAAAGCTTCAACAGCCAACAAAGCAGAAGCAGTATGATGACCATGTCCTCCTTCACCCGTAGTAGGAAATCGGCAAATGATTACGTCTGGTTTGAATTTACGAATCACCCATACCAGGTCTTTTAAAATACTGTCTTTGTTCCAGATGGCAAATGTTTCTTCCGGATTCTTAGAATAACCAAAATCGTTGGCACGTGTAAAAAATTGTTCAGCACCATCAGTTTTTCTTGCAGCTAACAACTCTTGAGTACGAATAAGCCCAAGTAATTCACCTTGTTCCTTTCCTATTAAGTTTTGTCCTCCATCGCCACGCGTGATTGAAATGTAACCTGTTCTTAATTTTTTCTCATTGCTTAAGTATCCTAGCAACCTTGTGTTTTCATCATCAGGATGCGCAGCTACATATAATACAGAACCTATTGTATTAAGTTTTTGTAGTTGAAGAAGTAGCGATGCAGAATTGGTACTAGTTGTATTTTGAGCTGATGCAATACTTATGCTCAACAAGGTAAGCATTGCTTGTAAAAATATTTTTTTCATAGGCTACAAATTTCGTAAAGAAAAGCCTTATCGAAACTTTAATTCAATGTAAAGTTTATTACAATGATTGAATAGCTTTTGGGTTGCCCAAATAATTATATTTGACTCCTATAATTTATCCAACCAAAATCAATCTCGAGTATGAAAAAATTTTTTACAGTAAAGAAAAGTGACTACATAAGCATCATGACGTTTGCAGTGATAGCAGGCGTTGCAGCTTTTTATATGCTGGTTTATGTGCCACAATCTGAGGACAGAATAATCACGCAACGTTTTAGAGCACTTAACAGCATTGATAAAAATATTCATGAAAAAATTGATAATGCTAAGGTTACTCTTTCTAAAATTTTAGAAGGAAATCAATCCAATCCAGGCAATATCAAAAAGTTTATTAATTCTTTACCTACCAATGAATTTGCAGTTTCTCATGTATATTGTACCGACAAGAGTGATTTAAGTAAGAACAACATTAGTTCACAATCGCAGCAATTAGATAGTTCGGGCAATTTGGATGTAGGAGCCTCATCAACTTCATTCTACCAAAGTGAACTGATAGTTGATAAAAGCATTAATTCTGAATTAAGAGTTTTAGATGACGAGAAAAAATTTCAAATCGTTAGCACTAGAGTAGAAGGAAAGAAGAGTTGTGAAGTGTTTCTTACTTATTCGTTCGAGTCGTTTATTAAACCGCTTTTGCGAACAAATGTTTTTGATGCATACATTGTTTTAAGTAAGAATCGCACTGTTTTTGAAACCTTTCCTGCCGGTATTAGTTATAAAACACAGGATTCATTGTTCCTGACAAAGAACCATGTTACTGCTTCCACATTCAGATCAATTATGATTGGTGGAATTGAATATAAAATGTTTTTGCAGCCGGTTAGTTTTAATAATTCTAACGAATGGATAGTGGCCGGTTTATTAAAGTCTGAAACTTTTGCAAGTGAAATAAGAGAATTACCTGGATCTTGGGTTTTGGCATTAATGCTTTTTGTACTTATTGGAATTATGATTCTGCCTTGGCTCAAATTGTATTTAATGGGGAATCGTGAAAAGATGAATGTTGTTGATGGGATTTCATCATTTGTTTCAGGATTGCTTTTGATGTCGTTTGTCTTTTTGGTTTTTGTAAAATATAACTATTCCTACAAACCCGACTCTACTGATTCAAAGGGTGTATTAAGTCGCCAAATAGAAGCTAATATTAAAAGCGATATTAATGAAGCCTTCGCTCAAATGGAACATTATGATAGTTTGGTATGTAGCAACAAGCTGTATCAATGTGATCTTGTAAATATTCCTGCAAGGACTGGTATTGAATCAGTACTATCAAAAAACAAGGAGTTGTTTATTAAAAGCAATGCACAAAAATTTAATGAAGCAGATAAAGACAAATTGGATACACTTGCTAAGTATCTGCCTAATTATAATATCTCACAAATTATTTGGATTAATGAATCTGGCAGAGATAGTGTAAACTGGAATAGGGAATCTGTGACACCGGAAAAAAGTATTTTGTCGGGGCGGAGTTATTACAAGGAGTTTAAAAGAAAGAACACTTTTACATTAAGTGATGGTATTGCACACGACTTTTATATTACTCAACTCATTTCTCCCACCTACAACACCTTTAGAACTTTTATTGCTAAAGGTTCAGCGCTATACCAAAATTCAGTACAGCTTTGTTCTTTTGATTTAAAATCACTAATCAATGTTGTGATGCCTGATGGTTACTCTTTTGCAATTATTAATGATAAAGGAGATGTGCTCTACCATGCTGATTCTACTCGAAATCTGAATGAAAACTTTTTTGAAGAATGTTCTGATAAAACTAAATTAATTAGTGCAATAAGTTCTAAAACAGAAGAAAGGCTAGAGTCAAAATATTATGGTCAAAGTTATCAGATGCTAATTAGGCCTATAAAGGATCTTCCCTATTTTATTGTGCTAATGAATGATATGCGTTTTATTGAAACACGAGATAGTGGAGCATTCAAGTTTGCACTTACCATGTTGTTTATTCTGTTTGCTTTTTTATGTATTATGTATTATATAATATTTAAAGCATCGGCTGCATCCAGTAATGTGCCAGCTGTTTATAAACTTACTGAGTGGGTTCTTCCGCGCCACGGAATGACTGTGTGTTATATTCAGTCATTTATAGCAAATGCTATAGCTATTGGCTTGCTAAATAATTATAGTAGTCACGAAACAAGTTTCTTAGGTAGCTTGTTCATAATGATTTTGGCGTTTTTGCTAACAGCCTTATTTCTTAATATTTGTTATTGGAGATTCTATAAGAGCATAAATAAAAATAGGAATTCGATGCAAGAACCGAGACATCTGAATTTTAAAGTACACGACTTAATAGAATATAAGCAAGTCACATTAATTGTATTGTGTTCGATGGTTTTGAATGTAGAACTTCTAGCCATTAAATTGCTCGAGAATAATTCATTAAAATCCTTTCTGAAATTTCAGATTTTTATTGCGATTTTCTTTTGCATTATTTATTTTGTTATACCACTTATTGAAAATAGGTACAAGGCGATTTACCGAAAATTCAATAATAGATTTAATTATGTAAGGATGTATTCATTAATGGCCATTAGTGGTTTGATTATTTCAAGTGGTGTGCCTGTAATGCTATTTTATACAGAGTCATATAACTATGAGCAAGACCTAATGATCAGCTATAAGCATTCGTTGTTTGCAGCTCAATTGATAAATAAATTTGATTTAAAAAATGTTGGTGATAGTATAATAACGGATTCCGTTCTTCCTGCATGGGCTGGTGTTTATGTTGATTCCTCATGGGTACGTAAGATAGCATTGGGTCCGCTTACGAAGGAAATGAAAAGCTATATTAGAGGTGAGGATAACGATTGGCTGATTGGTTATGATCTGTTCAATGCAGTTCGCTTGCATGGTCAGGGTAATGAACTTGCTGTTTCTTCGGATGATTTTTATAAAAATGTGTCCAGCGACAGCAGTCAGATTTATAATGCAAACGATAATGCTTTTGAAAATACCGACATTCTAAAAAGGGGGCAAGAATTAAAGGGGAACATTTTAAATGCAGATGATACCATTAAAGGATTAATCTCGATTTTTAAGCTTAATTATAAAAATGCTCAGGGCGAACCGATTTATCTTAAACTAAAATCTGGTGAGTTTAAGTATTCTATTCCAGATGTTTTTAATAAAAAATATCAAAGGCAAGGATTAATCTATTGGTGTTTGCTAATTTTTGTTCTTTTAGTTTTTTGGTTATTAATTATCTGGGTAGTAAAAAAAATATTTGCTTTGGAAATGCCCAACTTAACAAACTTCAGATCATTGGATGCGGGCATAATTAAGGATGCAAAATCATATAAATTGTTATTTTTAATTGGTCTGCCTGGTTCAGGAAAATTGACAAGGGTAATGAAGTATTTGAAATCTGAAGTAGCACCAGACACTACTGAGCAGGCTCAGCGTTATGATTGTAAAATGATTGATATGGTTTTTATTCCTGATTCAAAGGATGATACTAAGGAATGGGATATTGTTGCTAGTGAAGAAGTAATTAATGACCCTTGCGACTGTTATGTGATAAATAATTTTGATTACAACTTGTTAAATGTTTCTGCTAGTCGAATAAAGTTAAACTTGTTAGAGAAATTAATGATGAAAGGAAAAAGAGTCATTATTTTATCATCAGTTGAATTAAATGTATTTATGGATTCGATATTGGAACAAGGTACGCTTAACCCTACTGAAAGCAGTATTTTTAAAGAAGATTATGCAAGATGGAATGTTATACTTGGTCATTATAAAAAATTATATGTGCCATTGCAGGAAAATATATTTTCAGAGGAGTTTCATCCAAAAAATGAGATAGAAAGGACACTTTATCATGAATGTACCTATAATCATTTTTTAAAGCAAGTTTATGAAAATTGGGTTGCCAGTTTTAGAGATAAACGGAATGACTTTAAAGAGATTAAAAGAGATAAGCAAGCTTCTGAGGATTTGATTCAAGAACTGCAAAGTCTTGCTCATCATTCATATCATTATTTGTGGAGTTCACTAAGTTCAGAAGAAAAGTTTATTGTGTATGATCTGGCTGAAGAAGGGTTAGTAAATTCATACGATATGCAACGATTAGTAATTTTAATCAAGAAAGGAGTAATTGTATCCCGAAAGGGTAGTTTAAGTTTGTTTAACAATAGTTTTCGAATTTTTGTATTAACTTCAATAAGTAAGCAAGATCAGCTTAATATTAAAGAAATGCTGGATGATGAAGGAAGTTGGAGTAAATTCAAGACTCCGCTTATGGTAGCAATAATTGCTATTATGATTTTCCTTTTAGGTTCACAAAAGGAAATATTTAATCAGATAATAGCTATTTTAGGTGGTTTAGCTGTAGGTATTCCTACGATCATGAAATTTATGTCTTTAGGCGGATCGAGTGGGGGAGATGAGAAAAAATCATAGATCAAATTGATGATGTAAAAATTGGTCAATAAATTAAAATATAATTAGCAAATCAATTTCAATAAATGAACAAATATGAGATCACAAATTTTTATCAATTTGCCGGTTAAAGACCTTGAAAAGTCTTTTAACTTTTATGCTAAAATGGGTTTTTCAAATAACCCTCAATTTTCTGATGATAGTGCAAAGTGCATGGTTTTTAGCGAAGAAATATTGGTGATGTTACTTACACACGATAGATTTAAAACCTTTATTACTAAACCAATAACCGATGTTTCAAAAACCATTTCAGCTTTGCTTTCTATCTCTGTGGATAGTGTTCAAAGGATGAATGAAATTGCTGATAATGCAATTGCCGCTGGAGGGAGTGAACCCATTGAGCCCAAGGATCATGGTTTTATGCAACAACGAACCATTGAAGATTTAGATGGACATACCTGGGAATTATTTTATATGGATATGGGTAAACTACCGCAACAATAACTATAGATAATTTAACATTATGCAGAATTCCATTTATCCTTGTCTTTGGTTTGATGGTCAATCAAAGGCTGCAGCCGAATTTTATTGCTCAATATTTCCTGATTCTAAAATACTTTCATCCAATCCAATGGTTGTAATATTCGAATTAAACGGAACTAGGTTTATGGCATTAAATGGTGGACCAGAGTATAAGTTTAGCGAAGCAGTTTCTTTTGTAGTAAGTTGCGAAACCCAATTAGAAATTGACAGATATTGGGAACTGCTTACTGCTGATGGGCAAGAGGGGAAATGTGGTTGGCTTAAGGATAAATATGGAATATCTTGGCAAATTGTTCCATCTGTTTTAGGTAAATTAATGAATGATCCTGATAAAGCTCCACGTGTTATGTATGCATTTATGCAGATGAAAAAATTTGATATTGAAAAATTGTTGAGTTCATAGATGTGATATATACTAATTAAATCACTAAACAATCTTGCCTTTAATAGCTTTCGCTACAGCTTCCGATTTTGAATGAACCTGTAACTTTTTGTAAATATTTTTTACATGACTACTTATAGTATCTATACTAACAAAACATTTTTCCGCAATAAGTTTATAACTCATTCCATCCACAAGATATTTTAAAACCTCCATTTCGCGTTCGGTAAGGTTGTATGATTCATCTTTGGAAAATGACCTGCCTGATTTAAACATTGCCAAAACCTTACTCGCTATGCTGGGTGTCATGGGTGCACCACCTTCATGAATTTCTCTGATGGCTTCAAGAATTTGAGAAGGAGGCGTGTTTTTTAAAATATACCCTTCTGCTCCGCTGCAAATGGAATTAAAAACCTTCTCATCATCTTCAAAAATGGTCTCCATGAGAATTTTTATTTCGGGAAATTGCGGTTTCAATATTTTCACTGCTTCAATGCCATTCATGCCTGGCATTTCAATATCCATTAAAACAACATCCGGTTTTGTTTCCGAAATATTTTTAATGAGATTATCACAATTGCCAAATGCACC
>JANNXV010000202.1:0-21056 GCA_031409815.1 Bacteroidota bacterium | reverse complement strand
AAAATAATTACCAAACAAAACGAACTCCTGCTTTTTGATTCTTAAATGGGGGCTTACTTTCGTTTTATAGCACTTTCTCTAACTTTTAACTCTGATAAAAATATTCTATAATATCCTTTGTATCTTTATCGGACAGTAGTGTAATTTAATATGGTTCTATTTTTTTTATTAGAATTTGACAATACCATAAACCTAAAAGAGTGAAAAAGTTGCTACTTTTGATACTATGAAAAAATCACCATTTCTTATTTTAATTACTTTTCTGGTTTTGCTGATGCATTTTTCAATTTCGAATGCACAGGAAACAATATATAATAACCCAAACTACCAACCTAAAAGACCTTTAAGGGAACGTTTATTTACCGGAGGAAGTTTAGGCTTGCAATTTGGAAGTGTTACTTATGTAGATGTATCACCCATATTAGGATATAGATTTACTGATAAATTATCGGCCGGAGTTGGAGCTACTTATATTTACGTTAAGGATAAACGTTACATTCCTACCTACACTTCAAGCAGTTACGGTGGAAGACTTTTTGGCCAATATCGGATTATTGAAAGTGTGATGGCTTATAGCGAATTTGAAATACTGAATACAGACGTGTATGATGATATAACTTACCGGGTTTTCCGTACCAATATTTACAGTTTATTATTAGGCGGAGGTTATGTGCAATCAATGGGTGGAAACAGCAACATTTCTATAATGGCCTTATGGAATGTTATAGAAGACCGTTACTCCATTTACACAAATCCAATTATTAGGGTTGGGTTTAATGTCGGATTTTGAAACTATCAATAATCATTTTTCTATAGTTATAAAAAAGATAAGCACATGGATTATAATTCAAAAACATGTGCTTATCGTGTAGCCCTAAAGTTGGCAAGTTGATTTTTTTACAGAATGAACAAGAATACTTATTGAATAACAATTCTTTTCGTCATCCTATTTCCTTGAGACTGCATTTCAAGAAAATAAATTCCTTTGGTAAGTTCTGCAACAGTAATTGTTCGTTTATAAAAACCGGCACTAAGTTGTTCAGAAACATAATTCTGAACATGATTGCCAATGATGTTGAACAAATCAATTTTAACCATTCCACAATTGCTTAAATAGAAATCAATATTTAAATCAGACAACACCGGATTGTTGCTATTCAACATAATTTGAACCGGAGAAGGAATACTTGCCAATCCGGTAGCTGAACTAACGGTGAATGAAGCCACCATTGATGGATGAAATGAACAGACATAATCATACGTTCCGGCAACTGTTGGCACATACATAAACACTGGGCTATTCATGCTCATTGGAGCATCCCAAGGTTGTGCCATTATAGGGATAGTTGCGGAACTTGTGGTATGAGTACCATTTCCCCACAGAAACAATACTGTATCACCAACATTTATAGCAAAACTTGCTGGCGTAAATGCAAAATTGGTGACCAAAACGCTTTGTGTAGCCGCCTTGCTCTGTTTTGTATTACTAATTAATAATACAAAGCAAAAGAAACTTAAGTAGATTTCTTTCATTGTTTTTTGATTTTAGATTTAAAATTGTTTTGTTTATTATAGTGACGAATAAAAAGGCATAATGGTTGCATCCAAAAAATATTTTTTTAATAATAGAATATAAGCCGGAATATATTACTTCAATAAGCTGAACACCTTAAAGACATAAAACTAAAATCTTTAAATAAAGCTTAAATTATTTCTTATTGAATAAAATAAAAATTGCTTAGCTCTTTATTTTCTTCTCAATAAAACTTAAAAGCGGTGATGTGATGAGGGTTGAAATAATTGCCATCAAAGTCAAAACAGTAAATAGTGTTTGAGATAAAATACCCATTTCATAACCTAGATTTAATACTACCAACTCCATCAGTCCTCGGGTGTTCATCAACACACCTATGCTTAAAGACTCCTTCCAGGTTTTACCGGCAATGCGAGCCGGCACAATGCATCCTCCCATTTTTCCAGCGAAAGCAACAAGCATAACAATTAACAAAAGCAAAAATGCATCAGGGTTTGAGATTAAATTTATCTGCGTACGTAAACCGGTAATTACAAAAAACAAAGGCAGCAACAACATGGTGGTTACTGTTTCAATTTTTTCAGTGAGCTTTTCGCGGATTTTATCTTTATCAGGAATTACAATGCCGGCTATAAATGATCCAAACAAAGCATGTATGCCAGATAATTCGGTAGCATAGGCAAATAAAAACAATACCAGAATTACCAGAGAAAACGAGGCTCTTCTTAGCGGATCGTGCTGGCTGAAGTATTTTGTCCAGAAAGGCTTAACTATATAAATTGACACCACTAAAATAACTGAAAGCGCCAGCAATAAATAAACAGGCTGCAACAATGAACTATGATTGGCAATAGCAACCACCAATGCAAGCACCACCCAAGCCACCACGTCAATTACCGCTGCTATAGAAGTGGCTAATATGCCGAGTGGAGAATCGGTCATGTTGCGTTCCTTCAATATCCTCACCAAAACCGGAAAAGCAGTTACGCTCATTGCAATTCCTGTAAATAAAATAAAACTTAATGGAGAGGCATTGGTGGTTAACTCAGGGTTTTGATAAATGCATAGCGCAAAACCACAACCCAAAATAAAAGGAATGATAATGCCTGATAAACTGATGGTGAGAGTTTCTTTAGCAAGCCCTCGCAATGCTTCGTGATTAAAATCCATACCGACCACAAACATGAACAGTATTAAACCCAACTGGCTCAATTGCTGCAATGTTGCAAACGACTCAGCCGGAAAAACAAACTGCCATGCTTCCGGAAAAAACATTCCAAATAGAGAAGGGCCTAAAACGATTCCAGCAATTATTTCACCAATAACGGTGGGCTGATTTAATTACTTAAAAATAAAACCAAATAGCCTTACGGTAAAAATGATAATAATTAATTGAAGAAGGAATACGGCAGCGGGACTTTGATGCATAAGAATTTTTAGTGGCGCAAATATAGAAGAATGAAAAAAACGTCTGCTAAAAATTATTGCTTAACAACTTTGACAATAAATTTTTGACTGTCTGAAACAATTTCAAGGAAATAAATATCACTCTCCCAATTTGAAGTTGATATTTCTATAGTTGAATTAGTGATATTCTCCGAATAAACTTTGCGTCCAAAAACATCATAAACATTTAAAAAACCTCCAATGTTTACCTCTGCATTTTCAATTTTTAATTCGTTGACAAAAGGATTAGGATTTATTGAAATAGTTTTATTTTTTATTTCCGGTAAGCCAACAGGAGTACAATAGCCTGTGACTCCAGGAGGAAATTGAGTAGCTGAATCTGAAAAACAATTAAAATAAAAATATCCTGAAACAATTGCACAATACAATGGTGAACCAACATCTCCTCCCCAAATATTTCCTATTCCTTCTGCAATATGAGCATTGCCTACGTGATAAGCCATGTGATATCCATCACTGCACAAAACGGAATCAGTATACCAAACAATTTCGGTATCATTAGGACAAAAACTAATCGAATCGCTTCCATACACATTAAAGAGCGTATCACCAGCCTGAACATTAAAATCATAAAGTAATGATTCCTGCGCTGGTGTTGTATCTGCAACATAAATTCTCTTGTTGATTTCTCGAATTGCATAGAATCCGCTAAAAGTAAACCAAGGATTACTTCCGGAATAATTTATTTTTTTATAAACGTGATTATTTAGCATGGTATCACCATCCATAATGCAGATATTATAATCGTTTGTTGGAACACCAAAATCATCGCGGAATTGGTAAGCCCAGGTTGCAGTTGTTGTTGGAAATGGATGATACGTTTGGGCTGATGCAAAACCTATACCTAAAGAAACAATGACGACTATAAAAACAAATGCAGGTTTCATGATATCTATGTTCTTAAAGATCAATCAAAGTTAAAATTAATTTGATTGAAATTGTATCAGCATATCAGCACATCATTTAAAATTCCTTTAATTCCATATATCTCATATACCTGACTATCCAAGCCTTTTTTCGTGTGATATAAGGAGTAGGTTTTGATGCCGACCATTTTAAAGGGTTAGGAAGTATGGCAGCGATAGCAGCTGCTTCAGCATTACTTAATTTTTTTGCGGGTTTGTGAAAATAATATTGTGATGCAGCTTCCGCACCATAAATGCCAGGGCCCATTTCAATCACGTTGAGATACATCTGCATGATGCGTTCCTTGCTCCAGAAAACTTCAATAAGAAAAGTAAAATACACTTCAAAGCCTTTGCGTATCCATGAACGCACCGGGAATAGAAAAACATTTTTTGCAGTTTGCTGACTGATGGTACTTGCCCCTTTTGTTTTTTTTCCTTTGTGACGTTCGTTATACTTCTGTGCTTTCTCAATTGCTTGTAAATCGAAACCAAAATGTTCTTCAAACTTCTGGTCTTCGGCAGTAATAACGGCTAAAGGTAAACTGGGAGATATTTCATCTAACGAAAGCCAGTCTTTTTCGAGCTTCATTTCTTTTCCATCCATTTTTTGCTCCACTACACGCTGAATCATTAATGGAGTGATGGGTGGCGGAACGAAACGGTAAATGATTACGGTGAGGATGCTAAGTCCTAAGAACCATAAAAAACATTTTACAAGTATGTGAAGAATTTTTTTTAGCATAGTCTCAGATTAATGGAACACGGATGATACGGACTCAACGGATTTAGGCGGAGAAAAAATCTGTTTTTATCAGCCCCATCCGTGTCATCTGTGTTCTATTTCATTTTATCTGCAATTGCATTTTCATATTTATTGCGATAATCCTTTACATCACCAAAGCTGTTTCCATCCATTAAAATTTCTCCGTCAGTCACTTCACCGAGGTTCATAAAATCAACATCGGTATCTGAAATCATTTCAACAAACTCATCTAAATTATCTGCATCCACTGAAACTACAATCCTGCTTTGTGCTTCGCCAAAAAGAAATGCATCTTTTCTGAAATCTTCATCCGTGTCAATAGAAAAACCTAAACCGTTTGGCATTGCAGATTCTAATAACGCAATAAACAAACCTCCTTCCGAAACATCATGAGCTGAAGAAATTAATTTTGATTCGATTAATTTTTTTGTCAGATGCTGAACGGCATACTCTTCATCCAAATTAAAATAAGGAGCGGGTGAATTTTTAACTCCTTTAAATGAATACAAATATTCAGAAGAAGCAATATCGTTTTGCGATTTACCCAAAAGAAAAATTGAATTGCCTTTCTCTTTAAAATCAAGTGTCATGATATTGTTCTTATCTGCAATAATTCCAACCATACCAATTGTTGGTGTTGGGAACACAGGCACTTCACCAGTTTCATTCTTAGATTGATTATAAAAACTTACATTACCTCCTGTAACGGGAGTTTTAAATTTTAAGCAAGCTTTACTCATACCTTTAATGGCATGCACAAACTGCCAATACACTTCCGGATTATAGGGGTTACCAAAGTTCAGACAATTGGTAACTGCTGATGGCTCGCCACCTGCACAAACAATGTTACGCGCTGCTTCTGCCACTGCAATGGCACAACCTGTTTCAGCATCCGCATATACATAACGCGAGTTGCAATCAACAGTTAACGCGAGAGCTTTGTCCGTATCACGCACATCTACAATAGCTGCATCACTCACACGGTTTGTTGTCATGGTTAATGTTCCCACCATGCTGTCGTATTGATTATACACCCAACGCTTTGATGCAATGTTTGGATGCGAGGTAAGATGATTGATTGCTTCGTTCAAATCTGTTACATCTTCAACTGTATCAATATTAAACGATTTATTTTTTTTAATGTAAGATGGTTCCGCATACTCGCGCTCATAAATTGGGGCTCCGCCACCTAATACCAATGAATCAGCAGGAACATCAGCCACCAATTCATTATTCATATAAAAGTGTAAGCGCTCGCCTTCAGTAACTTCACCGATTTGCGTACAGTTTAAATCCCATTTCTCAAATATGTTTTCGATTTCCCTTTCTTGTCCTTTTTTAACTATCACTAACATGCGCTCCTGTGATTCACTTAACAGGATTTCCCAGTCTTTCATGTTTTTCTGACGAGTAGGTACACGGTCTAAATTAATTACCATACCATGCTTTCCTTTGGCACTCATTTCGGAAGTAGAACAAATAATACCTGCTGCGCCCATATCCTGCATACCAACAACAGCTCCGGTTTTGATAATTTCAAGTGTGGCTTCTAACAGTAATTTCTCCATAAATGGATCGCCCACTTGAACCGATGGTAAATCTTCGTGAGAATCAGCATGTAAATCACCGGAAGCAAAAGTAGCACCATGTATTCCATCCTTTCCAGTTGAAGAACCCACAATATAAACAGGATTTCCGGCTCCATAAGAAATAGCTGAAACGGTTTCGCCCTCTCTTACAATACCTACCGACATTGCATTGACCAGAATATTTACATTGTACGAGTCATCGAAAAAAACCTCGCCACCTACAGTAGGCACACCAAAAGCATTTCCATAATCACCGATACCCTTTACAACACCACGCATCAGCCACTTGGTTTTTTCCAGATCAATATTGCCAAAACGTAACGAATTTAACTGAGCAATCGGGCGTGCACCCATGGTAAAAATATCGCGGTTGATCCCTCCTACTCCGGTAGCTGCTCCCTGGTAGGGCTCAATGGCTGAAGGATGATTGTGTGATTCTATTTTAAATGCACAAGCCAATCCGTCACCAATGGCAACTAATCCTGCATTTTCTTCACCCGCCTTGGCCAGCATGTGTGGGCCATCCTTTGGCAATGTCTTTAACCAGGTAATGGAATTTTTATAGGAACAATGCTCACTCCACATCACTGAGTAAATACTCAATTCAGTAAAGTTGGGAGTGCGTCCGAGCACTTCACAAATTTTATCAAATTCATCTTTATGCAACCCTAATTTTGCTGCTGTTTCGTAACCAACTGATTGCAATTCTGTTGTAGTACTCATTTGTCTGGAATAAAAATCTTTGCTGCAAAAATAATTATTCAAGTCTAATCCCTGACAGGGTTTTGAACCCTGTCAGGGTTGTTAACAAGGTTTTTCTTACGTTTGACACAATGTTCACCGAAGTGTTTTTAAGTTTAGGTTACGTGGCCGTGTGTATGTTGCTGATTGGCAGGCTGAAATTTTTCATACAGGAGTCGGTTTCCACTAAAACATTTCAAGCAATATTTTTATTGAAGTTAGTTGCAGGCTTTGCACTCTTTATTATTTATACCCGTTTTTACCCCGACCGGAAATTTGCCGATATCTTTCGTTATTATGACGACAGTAAAATAATGTTTGATGCATGTAGGGATAAACCTTACGATTTTTTCAGAATGATGACCGGTTATCATGCAGCCGACAACGATTTGCGTCCTTATTACGATACCATGTTGAACTGGTACAACAGCGAAATGATTTTTAACGACAGTCGCACTATGATCCGAGTTAATGCATTGATACGTTTTTTCTCCCTGAACACCTATTATCCACATGCTATTTTTATGTGCTTTCTTTCCTTAATCGGTTTAACCGGTTTGTTTAAAGTATTTGCTGCTGAAATAAAAAACAAAAACCGTGAATTAATTTTTGGAAT
The DNA here is from genome assembly GCA_031409815.1 of Bacteroidota bacterium. Taxonomy (GTDB): domain Bacteria; phylum Bacteroidota; class Bacteroidia; order AKYH767-A; family OLB10; genus JANLUX01. Next base: position 13,438 of record JANNXV010000202.1, on the reverse strand, counting down.
CTACCTGTTACCTTCCGTTTTGCTTTGGAGCAGCGGTGTAATCAAAGAAGCATTTCTTTTGTTTTCCATCGGTATGTTGATTTATTATCTAAAAATGCTTGCTGCGAAAAACGGCTTCACCCTACGAAATACATTCTCTTTATTGTTTTTCATTTTTTGTTTGTTAAACATAAAGTCATACATACTTTTTGCCATGTTACCCGGATTGGTTGCTTATGTTTGGACACAAAGATTTCCTAAGCTGCCTTTTTTTAAGTTCATCATTCTACATGTATTTTATTTTTTGGTCTTGTTTAATTTATCACATTTATTCACGCATCACCCCATACCTGAATTACTCAGCAACAAACAAAAAGAATTTTATCTGGTTGCAGCACGTGAAAAGGCTCAAAGCATCGTAACACTTCCTAAAATACAACCTTCATTAAAAAGTTTAGCCAAAGCAATTCCACAAGCATTTCTAACTACCGCCTTCCGTCCACATCTTTTTGAAGCCCGCAATATGATGATTCTGTTTGCAGCCGCTGAAAATGCATTATTTATTTTACTCATGTTAGTTACAATCATTGGTTTCGACAGAATTCAAATGCAAAATGCTCCTCCTGTATTTTATCTTGCGTTGTTTTTTACTGTTATTATATTTTGTCTGGTGGGATTGGTTACTCCAATTCTTGGAGCGATTGTGAGATACAAAGTTCCAGCATTGCCATTTTTTATTTTGCTACTGATAACAGTATACAATCATGATGCATTTAAAAGGAGAGTGTTTTCTGTTCTTCCCTTTTTAAAATCAAAATCCTAAAAATGCAGGATATCTTCTAAGTTAGACTACAATGATAAATCATCTTCAAAAACCCCTAACCCCTAAAGGGGAACAGATGTGTGTGTGGCTTCCCCTTCAGGGGTTAAGGGTGCGTGTAGCAGATCATAATGTTAATCCTATTAGAGCATGAAATGGATTTTGATATTACTGTATTTCATTATGCTCTGCTATTTTATAAAGAAAAATAAACTATTTGCAAATTCTTATCCGGGATTTATTGCATTGGTTGCAATCTTTCTCCTGAAATTTATCTGCGGATTAATTTTAGGTATAGTTTATTCAAACTATTATGTGAGTGGTGACACTTTCAGTTATCTGCATGATGCAAATACTCTTCATTCCTTATTGGCTCAGCATTCGATTCAATATTTCCAAATTATTAGCGGAATAAATTCAAATGATCCGAGTTTACAATCCCTGCTTGCTTCCATGCACTTATGGAATGATGCCGGTTTTAACACCATGTATAATGATAGTCGCACACTGATCAAGCTCAATGCTATTATTCGTATTTTTTCTTTTGGTTATTATGAAGTGCATGTGCTGCTGATGAGCTTTATCAGTTTGTGCGGTTTGATGATGTTATTAAAAGTGGCCACATTTTATTCAGATAATAAAGAAAGATTGCTTGCGATAATCATTTTTTGCACGCCTTCTGTTTTATTCTGGGGTTCAGGATTGATAAAAGAATCGTTGCAAATATTTTCAATGGGTTTTGTATTGTATCGATTTCACAAATTAATTGTTCATTCAAATCCGAAAAACATTTTCTATTTCGCTTTTTCCATGCTACTTTTATTTCTAACGCGCAATTATATTTTCTTCGCCTTTATTCCGGGATTAATTGCCTGGGGAATTTATAATCGTTATCCAAAATTCAATTGCTTTTTGCTTTTTACTATTTGTTATGCAGTAATGTTGACCGCTGCTTTTCAATTAAAAAATATTAATCCACAATTTGATATTGCACAGATGTTGTTTGACAAGCAAATAATATTTTATAAAAATGCAGTATTCTACCCGGCTGAAAGTTTAATCCAACGTGTTCCGTTCGCTCCATCCGCCTTCAGTGTTGTTAAAAGAAGTCCCGAAGCATTCTGGCTTACACTATCGCAACCTTATATTTGGCAATGCAAAAATCCCCTCTATTTTATTCCTTCCATTGAAAACATAATTTATATTTTTTTGCTTGTATTAATGATTTTAAAAATTGAAACCAGCACGTTAAAAACAAATCCTTTGTTTGCTTTCTCTATTTGCTTTGCAATTGTACTATTTGTCATCATTGGTTTAACCACTCCTGTGGTAGGTACCATGGTGCGTTATAAAGTGCCTGCTCTGTTGTTTTTGGGAATTGGTATTGTGATGGGTAATAGAGTTGAGACAAAGGTTTAACCCCCATTCCCTTTTTTCTGTTTTCTTTGTAAACAATTATCCCTTCCGATATATATGAATCTATTTCGCAAAAAATCAGTCAGTCAAATTCTAGAGCAAGTAGAACGCGAAGGAAGTGATGCAGACCACATTCACCTTCACAAACATTTAGGTGTGCGCGATCTTACTTCGTTTGGTATTGCTGCCATCATTGGTGCCGGAATTTTCAGCACAATCGGTATTGCAACATCGCAAGGCGGACCGGCTGTAATTTTTCTTTTCATATTCACTGCCATTGCCTGTGCATTCTCCGGTTTTGCATACGCAGAATTTGCTTCTATGATTCCGGTGTCAGGTAGCGCTTACACTTATTCTTACGCTGCTTTCGGTGAAATTATCGCCTGGATGATTGGCTGGGATTTATTGATTGAATACGCCATTGGAAATATTGCAGTTGCCATTTCATGGTCTGATTATTTTACTTCCTTACTCGCCAATATTAATATTCCTGCACTAGATATTCAGGGCATTCATATTCCCGAATGGATGACAATGGATTATTTGACGGCTTCGAGAAATTATCATGACACCATCGCAAATAATATTTCTCCCGAAACTTTAACAGGCACTGCAAAAGATGCTTTCCATGCATGGATTAGTGCTCCCAGCATTGGCAGTTTCAGAATAATTGCAGATTTACCTGCCTTATTTATAACTATTCTTATTACTCGCCTAGTATATGTAGGAATTAAAGAATCAAAGAACGCAGGCAATGCAATGGTACTTATCAAACTAATTGTAATTTTATTTGTGATAACTCTAGGAGCGTTTTATGTAAACACCGGCAATTGGAGTCCGTTTGCACCGAATGGCATCAGCGGAATTTTAAAAGGTGTGTCAGGTGTTTTCTTTGCTTATATTGGATTTGATGCCATCTCAACTACAGCAGAAGAATGTAAAAATCCGCAACGCGATTTGCCTAGAGGAATGCTATACTCCATTATTATTTGCACAATACTTTATGTTGCCATTGCATTGGTATTAACAGGCATGGTAAATTATACTGAATTAAATGTAGGTGATCCATTAGCATACGCATTTGCAAAATTGAACATGCACTGGCTATCGGTAATTGTTGGTTTCAGTGCAATAGTTGCCACAGCAAGTGTGATGTTGGTTTTTCAATTGGGACAGCCACGCATCTGGATGAGCATGAGTCGTGACGGATTATTGCCACCCATTTTTTCACGAATACATCCACGCTATCGTACACCTTCATTTGCAACCATAGTAACGGGTTTACTTGTTGCAATTCCTGCATTGTTCCTAAATATAACAGAGGTAACTGACCTTACCAGCATTGGCACTTTGTTTGCATTTATTTTAGTTTGTGCAGGAGTATTGAAATTAAACATGCAGCCAAATCCGCCTGAAAGAAAATTTAAAACACCTTATATCAACGCAAAATATATTGTTCCCATCATGTTTCTTCTCACTATAATATTAAACCTATTATACAACAAAGAAGGAGTAAACGAAATGCTGGATTTTAGTTCGTTTGATACGTTCCGACATCAAATTCCCATCTGGTTATTCATAATTACCTTTTCCTATATCAGTTATTTATCCTTTAAAAAAAATCTTTCACTAATCATTGTTTTAGGATTGCTATCCTGTTTATACCTTATGGCACAATTAACAATTATTAATTGGTTCAGGTTTTTTATCTGGCTTTTGATTGGCTTGATTATTTATTTCCTTTACGGATACAATCACAGTAAACTAAACAAAATAAAATAAATTTTCACCCTATGAGTATTGCATTAATTACAGGAGCCACTGCAGGATTTGGAAAAGCCATCGCAATAAAATTTGCTGAACATGGCTACGATGTTATTATTACCGGACGAAGAACCGACCGACTTGCAGCATTAGAAGACGAAATAAAAAGCACCTTTGGCACCAAAGTTTTTACCCTGCCCTTTGATGTGCGTAAAAGAAAAGAAGTAGAAACCGCTTTAAACACGCTTCCGTATGAATGGAAAAAAGTGGATGTACTGGTAAACAATGCTGGACTTGCACAAGGTCTTTCTACTATACAAGAAGGGAATTTGGATGATTGGGATGTGATGATTGACACAAATGTAAAAGGATTGCTTTACGTTTCGCGTACCGTAATGCCTTGGATGGTGGAACGAAACCATGGACATATAATAAACATTGGTTCACTTGCTGGAAAAGAAGCATACCATCGAGGCAATGTTTATTGTGCAACTAAATTTGCTGTTGATGCACTTTCAAAATCTATGCGCATCGATATGCTTCCACATGGTATAAAAGTAACTGCTGTTAATCCGGGTGCTGCGGAAACAGAATTTTCAGTGGTTAGATTTAAAGGTGATGAAGAGCGTGCAAAACTTGCTTACAAAGATTATGAACCATTGTTAGCTGAAGATATTGCAGAGGTTGTTTATTTTGCTGCCAGCCGCCCCGCACATGTGGTACTCAATGACATTGTAATTACACCTCTTGCTCAGGCAAATACTTCCCATCTCCTAAAAAAAGAATCTAAATAAAAGTCGATGCCATTGCCATCAACAAAAAACAGTTGGAAGGAATGGATCATTGTTCTACTTGCATTTGCACCGGTACTTTTTATCAATGTTTCTGCTTCGCACGATTGGGGAGATGATTTTGCACAATATATTTTTCAGGCTAAATGCATCGTTGAAGGAAAGCCACAAACAACATTTGCAATTATTGATCCGGCATTTTATAATGTGATCGGACCTCCTACCCGACCAGTAGGATTACCACTATTGTTAGCACCGTTTTATTATTTTTTTGGAAACAACTTATTTGTTTTCTCCTGTTTAATGTCACTATGCTATTTCCTGATCGCAATACTTACATTTCGGTATTTGCGCGATTGGATTGCATTTGTTCCCACATTGCTCTGGACCGCCACCATGATTTACAATCCGCAATTTCTCCAATTGAAATTAGCTGTGCTTTCTGACTTGCCTTTTATCGTTTTGCTGTTTATTTTTTTGGACATCATAAAAAAGCCGGTAACCACAAAACAAATAATGTGGTTAAGTTTAATTGCAGCATTTATGATTTGTATTCGATTGATCGGAATAGTTTTGATTCCGGTTTACTCGATTTATTGGTTGACAAACAAATCAACTAAGAAAACAGCTTCTGCTTTTTTGACCCAGCCTATATTGTTTAGTTCCCTTGCGCTGTTGTTATTTCTATTTGTTAACAATATTTTATTTCAAACAACTTATCAAAGTTGGACTGCATATGCATTCATAACAGGAATGATCGATAAAACAACATTGCTAAATACTGTTCATTACTACACTTTTATTTTCACATTAATTTACGAGCAGGAAATATGGGGCTTTGCCAACATCATACAAAAATCACTTATGCTTTCGCTTGTTTTGATTGGCATCATAATAAGTTTCAGTAAACGCATAAAAATTGAAGATTGGTTTGTGATGATTTATTTATGCGCAATGTTTTTGTACCCTTCGTGTTCTGCAGCCATTCGCTTTTTAATGCCCGTGTTTCCAATGCTTTTGCTTTACCAGACCGAAACATTAAGTAGTATACAAATTCCCTCTTACAGACTAAACAACCTAAAATTAATTATCATTCCGATTATTGTCTTACTCACATACAAAATAAATTTAGAAAATATTTTACATCAACAAGGCACAATACAAGAAGGCCCTCAGGAAAAATATGCAGCTGAAGCATTTCAATACATTAACGATTCACTTCCCAAAGAGGCTACTTACGCATTTGCACAACACCACGCATTTATATTGTATACTGACCGCAAATGTATTCCCTACCGTGGATTTCAGTCGTCAATTGAGATGAACGTACTTTTTGAAAAATACCAAACCAACTATTTACTCTACATTAAAAAAGTATGTGATGAAAAAGTGCTTGAACTTACCACTGCAGAAAACGCTTCATACAAATTAATCTGGCAAAATAAAAACTGCAAAATATTTAAACATCTATGAATAATAAATTAAACTCAACACTATTAGCTTTCTTGCTACTAGCAATAGCGTTTTCAACTTACTCATGCAAGAATAGCAATCAAAAGGCTGACGCCATTTATTATAATGGAACTGTTTATACGGTCGACAGTAGTTTTTCTATTGTTGAAGCATTTGCTGTAAAAGCAGGGAAAATTATTGCAACCGGAACCAATGAGGAAATACAAAAATTTGAATCGAACAACAGAATTGATCTAAAAGGGAAATTTGTATATCCAGGATTTATTGACGCACACTCTCATTTTTATGGTTATTCATCCGATTTACTAAAATGTAATTTATATGGCACCAAATCATTTGACGAAATAATTGACCTGGTAAACACCTTTGCTAAAACCAATAAATTTAGTTGGCTATTAGGTAGAGGTTGGGATCAAAATGATTGGAAAGAAAATCATTTTCCAAACAAAACAGTGCTTGATAGTTTATTTCCTGAAACGCCAGTTTATTTAATGCGTGTGGATGGTCATGCCGTTTTAGTCAATCAAAAAGCACTGGATATTTCAGGCATCAATATAAAAACAAAAATTGCCGGAGGTGAAATTGAAATTGTTGATGGCAAGCTAACCGGAATTTTAATTGACAATGCAGTGGACAGTGTAAAGAAATTTATTCCAGACTTTAGCCAACAATTAATTAACGAATCTTTACTCAAAGGACAAAGAAATTGTTTTGAGGTTGGTCTTACCTCCGTTACAGATGCCGGTTTAGACAGAGACACCATTGAACAACTTGACGCCTTACAAAAATCTGATCAAGTAAAAATCCGCATCAATGCAATGATCATTTATGGAGAAGGCAATTGCAAATATTATTTCAAAAAAGGGAAAAGTAAAACGGACCGTCTTAATGTGAGTTCATTCAAAATTTACGCTGATGGTGCTTTAGGTTCTCGTGGCGCTTGTTTAACAGAACCTTATGCTGATGAACATGGACATTATGGAATGCTATTGCAGAATATTGAATATTTTAAACTAGCAGCTCAGCAAGTGTATGACCATAATTTCCAGTTATGCATACATGCTATTGGCGATTCTGCAAATCGACTAATATTAAGCATTTACAGTGATGTGTTGAAAACTAAAAACGACAGACGATGGAGAATAGAACATTGTCAGGTTGTTGACTCAAACGACTTGGCAAAATTTGGAAAATATTCCATCATACCATCAGTACAACCAACACACGCAACTTCTGATATGTATTGGGCTGAAGACCGACTAGGAAGCAAAAGGATCAACAATGCATATTCTTACAAACAACTTCTACAACAGAATAAAATGTTGGCTTACGGTACTGATTTTCCTGTTGAAGACATTAACCCACTTTTTGGATTTTATGCATTCGTAGTACGAAAAGATCAAAAAGGATTTCCTGAAAATGGTTTTCAAACTTCTAACTCATTAACAAGAGAAGAGGCGTTAAAAGCAATGACCATTTGGGCTGCATACTCAGCTTTCGAAGAAAAGGAGAAAGGAAGTTTGGAAAAAGGCAAGTTTGCCGACTTTGTAATTATGGAAAAGGATATGATGAAAAGTGATACCCAAAACCTGTTTAATTTAAAAGTGTTCTCCACCTTCCTTAACGGTGAAATGGTGTTTTCAAGAAAATAAAAAAGCCACAATAAATGTGGCCTTAAAAATTATATAAATTTTTATTGATTACTCCATACTTTGGATTCTTTGTAGCAATTGTGTTGTTTGACTATAATCTGTATTAGTAGCCTTTCCTAATTCAATGGCATGATTTGCAGATTTAAGTGCTTGCTCTTTATTGTTTAACATCACCGAAATAGAAGCTAACAAATTATTACTCTTATATGAATCTGCTAAAGAAATTGATTTCAAGGTCCATTGTTCTGCCTGTGCCAAAACTGCCTTATCTGAATAAAATCGATCATAATAAACTTGTGAAACCTCATACAATCTTCGTGCATCCTGCAATCCATAATTCTCAATAAATATTTTCCCCTCGATCTTATAACGCTCCCAATCCGATTTCATCTTTAGTTTATTTAAATCTGCCCAAGCGCAAATTTTATCTGCAATATCTAACCCCTTAATTGCCTTTACTCTTTTCTTGGCTGCTTCATACCCTACTGAATCCACCCTCTGAACATAATCGGTAAGGTATTTATTATACAAACCAATAAACTTATTATTAACGCTATCAACCGTATACTTTTTCTCAAATTCCCTTTTATAATTGATCACACGTTGTACAGCTGGCAACATTGCATCCTTTGTAATATCATTAAATATTCGCCAGTTATTGGAGCTTGAAAAAGTTGAATCGGGTTGACTAAGTAAGTATGTATTGATCATTGGTTGTGCGTCCATACCTGACATTTCCAACATTCTGAAATACTTCATTACTTCATAAGGTGTGGCAGTTCCTGTATCAAATTTATTCTTATAGGTACGCATTTGTTTTTCTGGTTTAAGTGCATCATTTCCCAATTCCAAAAAAGCTTGTTTATATTTTCGACCTGCAGCACGATGCATCAATTCACCATTAGCATCATAAAAAAGAAAAGCAGGGAAAGTATGAATTAATAATGCCTTGTTCATTTCTGCACCTTCCTTCTCCATATCAATTTTAATACAAACAAAATTGGCATTGAAAAAATTGGCTACTTCTTTATCAATATAAACACTATCCTTCATGTACATACAGAAATGACACCAATCCGCAAATCCATGAACAAACACCTTTTTATTCTCAGCCTTTGCAGTTTGTATAGCCTGCTCTAAAGTGAGCGAACGAAATTTAATGCCTTGAATGTTATCGTCTTGAGCTTTCACTTTAATAAAAGACATTGAAAACAATATCAAACAGAAAATAGAAATTCTAATAGTTAATAAATACTTTTTCATGAAATGATTTATAATTTTATAGGTACAATATTACGCTGCAATTAATTTAGTACACTTAATTAATAATGAAGTATATATAACGCACTCGAGGTTGAGACTATTTTGTTGCAAACCACATCATTCCCTTAGCCAAGGCAAATGAGAAAAATTGCAATTGCTCAGACTTGGAGTCTGTTTCTCCATTGCTGGCAGTTCTTAAACGATCCCACAACTCCTCTGGAGCATCAGCAGTTGGAATGCAATAATACTCAGGTGCGCCTCTTAATTTTGAGTAAACCATTATAACTGCACAGGGTTTTGTTTCACCGTCACGATAAAGTCCTTTAAAATCGGCCTTTCGTTCGCCATATTCAAAGGAGGAAAGGTCATTTATTTTGTAACCCTTTTTAATATCAACCTTCATTTGCACAAACATTTTGTACCCGGCTAAACCAATATTATACTCTTCAGGAGTAGTTGGTTTAATGGTTTGAGCTTGCGCTAAATAAAATCCTGAAAACAGGACTAATATTACTACAAATACCTTCTTCATAACTATTGTTAATTGAATTACAAAAATATAGCTTATTTAAGTTTATAAAAACTGGGGCAAGAACATTAACCAAAACCTCATCAAACTACAGCTGTTTTTACTTTACTCCAGCTCTTAATTTGCCAGGTAATAATACCTGTACAAATATGATTCTGCATTTCATCGTAAACTTCAACATTAAAGTCCTTAAACACAGCATCTGCATTTTGAAGTTCTTGTTTAATACTAAACAGTAATGATTCATCAATTGCAAAACTTGTAGTTACCATTGTTTTTGCCTGATAGTGATAGGTGATTTGAATGTTTTTCAAAATAAGTCGAAATTTACTTGCGGAGAGAAATCGTACCAAACTGAGACCTGAAACATACTCACACATAGTAGCCAAAGCACAAGCATGAATACCATTAATGTGATTTTTATTAGAACGCACAAATGGCAAGTTCATTGAGATACTAGTATCATTAATTTCAGCAATGCGAATTTTATGTGGTGCATTAAAAGGTATTTTAAACCACAAACCTCGATTTAACATCCATTTGTAAAAAGTCGAATGCTGAGCTTTAGAAATATAAATTGCAAGATCAATAGCCATCTTTTGGTTAATTGATTATTAATTCATTCAACGTAATCATAGCACTCTTCATTTCCAATTCCAGTTGATCTACAATCGTTTCGCAAGGCAAGATATCATTAATCATTTCAACACTCTGGCCTGCACACCACAAATTATTGTAGTTGCCTGGTTTCACAGCTTCTTCGAGTTTTTTCATTCCTCGTATCTGCACTAACATTTTAAAGTATTTTCGGGTACGAGCACTATTGCTCAACATTTTCTCGAACCAGTTCTGTTTGTAGCCTATTTTTCTAGCGTAAGGAGTATTAATTATAGTACATGGCGTTCCGGATATTTTTTCGGTTAATACAATATCTTCCATACTAGAATCAACAATTGATTGCTTGTACTCGTCACTAACACCTGCCTCTTTACTGGCTATAAACCTGGTTCCAATGCTAACTCCGGAAGCACCTAAAGCGAGCATAGAAACAACTGAAGCACCAGTTGCAATTCCACCGGCAGCAATCACTGGTGTGCCGGGAAAATGAGCATGTAAAGTAGGCACCAAAATTGAATTAGGATAGGGACCTGCATGCCCTCCTGCTCCCTGGCTCACAGCAATAAACCCATCACAACCATTATCGTAAGCCTTTTTTGCATGAAGCAAATTGGTGACATCACAAAAAACTTTGGCACCATAACTATGTGCAATTTTTATTGTTTCTGAAGGGTTGCCAAGGCTGGTAATATAAAAGGGAACTTGTCCATCTGCACAAATTTTTAAATGTTTTTGATAAAGTGGATTGGTCTTTTGTACAATAAGGTTTACGCCAAAACTACCTTGTGCTAATTCACCATTTTTACGATACTTATTAATAGTTTCGATAACTTGAGCCAATTCACCTTCATTTCTATAGTTAAGGGTGGGAAAAGTTCCCATAATACCCTTATTAATTGACGCCTGAACCATTTCTAAGTTCGACACCAAAAACATGGGAGCCATCACCATTGGCAAGCGCAGATTAAACATACGTGTAAAAGAATTTTCAATGGACATAATGTTATTAACTCAAATGATTTATTTTTATTTGCGCGAATAAAACTACATAATTTAAAATCAGTATACGGAAATGGAAATAATAAGGTTGTTTGATTTATTAGAACATGTGAATAGAAATTTTCAGAAAAACGATCTCTTTTCTGCAAAAGAATATGGAGAATGGAAAGCCTATAGCACTAAAGAAATTTATGACAATGCCCACAATTTTGCTTATGGATTATTAGCCTCCGGCTTGCAAAAGGACGACAAAATAGCCACCTTAAGCAATAACCGTCCACAATGGAATATGGTAGATTTGGGTATGATGATGGCAGGTGCTATACATGTGCCTATTTATCCAACCATCAGCAATGATGACCTTACTTTTATTCTTAAAGATGCTGAGATTAAATACATTTTTGTTTCCAATAACGAATTATGGAATAAAATACAACAATGTTTACCTGAAGCTAAATCAGTAAAAGGAGTATTTACATTCGACCATCTTGATCAACGGCCACACTGGACAGAACTCGTTGAACTCGGTAAAAAAAATGTGAGCGATGCTATGCTTACTCAAATAAAATCAACCATCAAGGCTAATGACCTTGCCACTTTACTTTATACATCCGGCACAACTGGAACTCCAAAAGGTGTTATGCTTTCGCATGACAATATTATATCTCAAATCAGAAGTGCTCAACATTTATGTCCTGTAGGTTCAGAAGGTCGTGCTTTAAGTTTTTTACCACTCAATCATGTGTATGAGCGTGTGTTGACTTATCTATATATGTTTAAAGGTGTTTCTGTTTATTATGCCGAGAGTATCGAAAAAGTATCTGAGAATTTAAAAGAAGTTCATCCGGATATATTTGGGTGTGTACCTCGTTTGTTTGAAAAAGTTTACGATCGCATTGTAGCTAAAGGTGCTGAATTAACCGGAATAAAAAAGAATCTTTTCTTTTGGGCATTGCAATTAGGCTTAAAGTATGAGACTAACGGAGCCAATGGTTGGCTGTATGAACAACAATTGAAATTAGCCAACAAACTTATTTTTAGTAAATGGAGAGAAGCACTTGGCGGAAAAGTAAAAGTAGCCATTTCGGGTGGTGCAGCTTTGCAACCAAGATTGGCCAGGGTTTTTTGGGCTGCTCAAATTCCAGTTCTAGAAGGTTACGGGCTTACTGAAACAAGCCCTGTGGTTGCAGTAAACTCATTAGAAAAAAACGGATTAAAATTTGGAACTGTGGGCAAAGTTTTAAATGATGTTAAAGTTAAAATAGCTGATGATGGTGAGATATTAACAATGGGACCTAACTTAATGTTGGGTTATTACAAACGACCAGATTTGACAGCCGAAGTAATTGATTCCGAAGGCTGGTTTCATACGGGCGATATTGGTGTATTTGAAGAGAGTGTCTATCTTAAAATTACCGACCGCAAAAAAGAGATTTTTAAAACATCAGGCGGAAAATATATAACACCACAGCTAATCGAAAACAAATTAAAAGAATCGCGTTTCATTGAACAAAGTATGATAGTTGGCGAGAACCAAAAATTTGCCGCAGCATTAATAGTTCCTGCATTTCCATTTTTAAAAGAATGGTGCGAACGAAAAGGAATTAATTGGACCACCAATGAAGAGATGATAAAAGTTAAAGAAGTCTTAGAAAGAATTCAGGAAGAAGTAACAACAACAAATGCAACTTTAGCAAACTACGAAACGCTCAAAAAATTCGAACTTCTTTCTCGAGAATGGAGTATTGACAGAGGTGAAATGACACCTAAACTAAGTTTGAAACGAAAAGTAATTTTTGAAGCCAATAAACATTTGGTTGATAAGATGTTTGGCTGATTAAGAACTTTTTGCAAGAGTAATTAGCATGCGTTGATTTTCTAAAACAACAAATAGAGCCAACTATTTATTCTTAGTACAAGATTTCATATTCAACATCACTAACCTAATTATGCATTTGCTTTAGATAATTATGATAAACAGTAATGTTTATATTTTTTTCCTCAGTTTACTTAAGATTATACAAATTGTCATCACTGTATTTAGTATTTATAAAAAGATTTAGACGTAGGTATTACGATATATTCGGACCTGGATTTAATTTTCCTAAAAACAAAACAAACTGCCAATACCATA
>JANNXV010000201.1:0-5159 GCA_031409815.1 Bacteroidota bacterium | reverse complement strand
GTATTTGTGTAAGGATCAGTTGCAGCATTGGTAAATATTAGTGTATCATTATTCTGTATGAGCACCATTTTAATGGCTAATTCTAATTGATAAACACCATCAATTCTATTTACGCTCGACACCATTGCAGCTAGTGCCCCTGGCACAGTTCCGCCAAATACGGTACAATACTCTCCTGTGCATGCCAATGCTAAACGATAAGTTCTTAACGATGTTCCTGCACTTCTGTTAGCTGAAACACCTGTTCGTGATTGATTTTTTGCACGGTCCAATGCTATTCCCTTGGCATTGGCTGCATTGAGTTCATCATTACTATCGAATTCACATGGCGCATGATAATTTCTAATGACTTCGTGTTTGTAATAGCAGATATAGGTTTCAATCGTGTTTAGATTAATCGGGTCAATAAAAACACCTCCATTGCTGGAAAGGATCATTGCATGAAATCCAAACTGTGTTACATCCATTCGAATAATAGCTGACTCATCATCCAATCCTTGACCCGAATAGGTCTTAATCATCGGATATTTTGCTGCAAGAGCCGGATGCATCACTGGTGATTCTACAACTGCAAATCGACTAAAAGTTCCGTCCGGCATTGGAACAGAAAAGATTAGTGGATCTACTTTAGCTGTTTCGGTACCCTCCATAGGAGCATTCCCAAGTAGTGATTTAATAGAAATAATATCGAGTGCTAGATAACGAGCAGTTGACACCGCCACTAATTGTTCTCCACTAACTTTTGCTTGTAACGAACTAATATCGCTCCACAAGGCTGCAGAATTATTTTCTGCAAATGCAAATTGAAGGTTTAGGAATAGAATTAAAACAATTGTTTTTAGGTAATATTTTGTGTTCATTAATATGGATGTTTTGTAAGAAACAAAGCTATTTATTTCTTACTGTTAATTGTAATTTTTTTGTAAGATGTTGTTATACTTTCTGGGCTTTCAAAACACCTAATTCATGACCCACTTTTGTAAAGGCTGCAATGGCTTTATCCAAATGATGACGCTCATGTGCCGCAGAAAGTTGTACACGAATACGTGCATTTCCTTTTGCCACAACCGGATAAAAGAATCCGATCACATAAATTCCTTCTTCCAATAATCGTGACGCAAATTCCTGTGCAAGTTTTGCTTCGTATAACATAATGGGTACAATCGGATGCTCGCCCGGCTTAATATCAAAACCGGCTGCTGTCATTTGCTGGCGGAAGTATTGTGTGTTCTCCCACAATTTATCGCGCAAAGCGGTTGTTTCACTCAACATATCCAAAACAGCAATGGATGCACCAACGATAGATGGTGCCAATGAATTGGAAAACAAATATGGACGTGAACGCTGACGAAGAATTTCAATCACTTCTTTTTTTGCAGAAGTAAAACCACCTAATGCTCCGCCCAATGCCTTACCTAATGTTCCGGTAATGATATCAACCCGTCCCATCACATTACGATGTTCATGTGTTCCTCTTCCTGTCTTACCCATAAATCCGGAAGCATGACATTCATCAATCATCACCAGCGCCTTGTATTTATCTGCGAGATCACAAATTTTATCTAACTGGGCAATGGTTCCATCCATGCTGAAAACACCATCAGTAACAATAATCCGGTGACGCAAATTTTGAGTTGCTTTCAATTGCTCCTCCAGGTCGTCCATATTATTATGCTTATAGCGATGACGTTGCGCTTTACATAACCGAACACCATCAATAATGGATGCGTGATTCAATTCATCTGAAATAATTGCATCCTGATCATTGAACAATGGCTCAAACACACCACCGTTAGCATCAAATGCGGCAGCATATAGAATGGTGTCTTCTGTACCCAAAAATTGTGAAATCTTTTGCTCCAGTTCTTTATGAATATCCTGAGTGCCACAGATAAAACGCACACTGCTCATACCATAACCGTGTGTATCAATGGCATTTTTGGCCGCTGCAACAACCTTTGGATGCGAACTTAATCCGAGATAATTGTTCGCACAGAAATTAATTACCTGCACCTCACCCCGACCCTCTCCCAAGGAGAGGGAGTTGATAACGCTAATATCAGCACCTTGGGGTGATGAAATAATGCGTTCCGTTTTATACATTCCCGCTTCGCGGATTTCATTGAGTTCTTTTTCTAAAACCGGTTTTAGTGTTTCGTACATGATGTTTATTGCTTGATGAATATGAATACATAGAAAGCAGCAAAATTATAAACAAATAACAGGAAAAATAGGCTTTCAAAATATAAAATACTAAACCAACTGATACCTTTTACCCGGCAAAGATTTTAATATTCCACTAAACTCAAGATTAAGAAGTGCCATTGAAATCTTGCTCAATGGCATTTGACTCATGAATGAAATGGTATCAACATCAAGTTGCGTATTCTGATTCAGCAACTGCATGATTACATTTTCATCAGGAGTCAACTCAATAAAAAGTTTTTGTTGAGGTACTGTTTTTGTTTTCTCCTTTTGAATTTCCCAACCCAAAATATAAACCAAATCGGCAGCCGATTCAATTAACGCAGCTTTGTTTGTTTTAATTAATCTATTACAACCCTGACTGTAAATATCGTTCACCCTTCCAGGAAAAGCAAACACGTCACGATTATAATTATTTGCAATTTCAGCAGTAATTAAGGCGCCTCCGCGATGCGCAGCTTCCACTACCACCACTGCATCACTGACACCGGCCACTATGCGATTGCGTGTCGGAAAATTTTCTTTGTCAGGATTGGTTTGAGAAATATACTCTGTCAGCAAACCTCCTTTGTCCAGCATTTTTTCGGCTACCGATTTATGTGTACCGGGATAGATCTGATCCAACCCGTGTGCTAACACTCCAACAGTAGAAATATCATTCTTCAGTGCGGCTTTGTGCGCACAAATATCAATTCCGTAAGCAAGGCCGCTCACTACAATTATATCAAGCGCAGCCAGGTCGCTGATCAGTTGCTCACAAATTTCCTTTCCATATTCGCTTGCTTTGCGTGTACCAACAATGGAGATGACGCGTTGCTGATTAAAATTAACCTCTCCTTTAAAATATAAGATCACAGGCGAATCGCTGCAATTTCTTAGTCGCTGCGGATAATTTTCATCGAGAAAGAAAAATGTTTTTATTTTATTCTTTTCAATAAACAAACATTCCCGTTCTGCACGTTCAAAAACTGTGTGATTAGCAATCGCTTTGGCTGTAACCGGACCAATCTCAGGAATCTTTAAAAGATTTTTTCCCTTTTCATGAAATACCGCCTCCACTCCACCGCAATAGCTGATTAGGTTCTTTGCAAGTACAGGTCCCACACCGGGTATGAGTGTAATCGCTATTTGGTATTTGAGTTGTTCGTTCATCTAATAATAAGTTTCGAAAATAATTTGTTTTTTAATACTGAGGTAGCGGAGTTTATATGAAGATGATTTCGCACGGAGAGCGAGGAGTTCACAGAGACCTATTCGCACAATATTTCCTCCGTGGACTCCGTGCTCTCAGTGTGATAATTTTTTTTACCTCACCACCCTTCTCAAAAAATTATTATCTCTGCATCATCAATTCACATTATGAAAAGAATACTGGTTGGCCTGTTCTTTATTATCAGTTTGAAATCATTTGCCCAAAAACCCGAGGTTATTGGGATTGTTCGCGATGCCATTTCGCGCGAAACCATACCCGGTGCTACAGTAATTATTTCAGGTACTACCATTGGTACCTCAACTGATTCAATGGGTCGATATGCTATTCAATTAACCGATGGTGAGTGTACTCTTGTGTATTCTTCAATTGGATACCAATCCATAGAAAAAAAAATGTCGATTAAAAATGGTGAAGCCAAAATCATAAACATTGAACTTGTCGTTTCTACAAAAGAATTATCAACGGTTGTGGTAAGTGCCGGAAAATTTGAACAAAAAATCGAAGAAGTTACAGTTAGTATGGCTGTTGTTAAACAACAACATATACAAGATGTAAATACCAACACCATGGAAACTTTAATGGAAGAAGTACCGGGTGTTACAGTGATTGATGGCCAGGCTAACATAAGAGGCGGCAGCGGATTTAGTTACGGTGCCGGCAGCCGTGTTTTGGTATTGGTTGACGACCTGCCTCTACTAGCCGCAGACGCCAACGACACAAAATGGAGTTTTATCCCAACAGAAATAATTTCACAGGTCGAAGTATTAAAGGGGGCCTCATCTGCTCTATTTGGTTCTGCGGCACTAAATGGTGTAATCAATTTTAGAACAAAATATCCAACCAGTAAACCAGAAAGTAATTTCACGCTTTATTCAGGTATTTATGATACACCACGCAACAACGAAATCAGGTGGTGGGATAAAGAACGATTTGTTTCCGGATTTAATCTTAGTCATGCCCGAAAAATAGGATCGCTTGATTTGGTTATTGGCGGACACTATTTGAAAGATGATGGATACAGATTGGGAGAAACGGAAGAACGTGTGAGAGGAAATATCAATACCCGATATCATTTTAAATCCGTACCCGGATTGTCTGCCGGTATCAATCTAAATATGCAACGTGCAGAAGGAGGTTTATTTTTTATCTGGCAGGACGATACTACTGGAGCATACCTGCCTCAAGGAGGTTTGGACACAGCCACAACAACTATTAGCGAATATGTTACTACTCGTGTAACTATTGATCCATTTATTAGTTACCTAGGCAAACATGGTAATCACAAACTACGAACCCGCTATTTTAAGTCTGATAATAAAAACAATACTAACCAGCAATCGGAAGCGGCTATGTATTATGGCGAATATCAATACCAGCGAACAATAGGATCAATGCTGGTTGTAACAGCCGGGACATCGTATTTAAAAAATGATGTCAAAGCAGAACTATATGGCAATCATACACAGGAAAACACTTCACTGTTTGGACAAGCAGATTTTAAATATAAACGATTGAATGTTTCTTTTGGTGGCCGATATGAACGTTTTATCAATGACACTGATGATGTAGTTAAGAGAAGTATTTTTAGATGCGGATTAAACTATCGCTTCTTTAAAGCAACCTATTTACGTGCTTCATACGGTCAAGGGTTCCGTTACCCTTCCATTGCCGAGCAATATATTAGAACACAAGTTGGCAATGTAGTTGTGTATCCTAACGATAGTTTAACTGCTGAAACAGG
>JANNXV010000200.1:0-2256 GCA_031409815.1 Bacteroidota bacterium | reverse complement strand
TCCGAGAACCGATTGTCCAAAGAAATAATTACTTTTATCCATCGTGTTTTAGTCTTGCAAAAACCAAAATACGGTAAAGAGCCGAATGAATCCTTTCAAACGGCTCTTTTATATTCTTTTATCGGACAACAGTGATTAAATATCGAATTATAAGTAAACAATCTTTTGAATCAGCATAATTCCGTCACCTTCAATACGCACAAAATAAAATCCGTGCGTTAGGTTCGAAAAAGAAATATGCTCTTCACGATTACTTACAATAACTTTTGAAAAAAGTTCTCGTCCATTAATATCCGAAATGTTCACTGCTAAGTTTTCATTCATTAGTGTCGAAACCTCTATTTGCAATGTTTCATTATCCATAAATAGCTGCAAATTATTTTTATCACCAATAAATCTCGAAACTACTGTTTTGGAAAGTGCTAGCTTACCATCTAGGTCGAATTCATTTAATCGATAATAAGCTATACCTTTCAATGGATGCTCATCTAGAAATGTATAATCAATCAATACGTTACTATTACCTGCTGCATTCGTATGATTAATTTCTGTAAAATCAGTTCCATTCGATGATCTTTCCACTTGAAAATAGTCGCTGCTATTTTCTGAAGCTGTCTCCCAATTTAATACAGTGTAATTCTTAAATGACTTCGCTTCAAATAATATTAACTCAACAGGTAATGGATTAAATTGACTTCCTGAAGCAAGCGTAATAGGTCGTGTTGATCCAAATAGACTTATGGTATTGTTTGAGGTTATTGTTCCGGCATTTGGATTGCCATTAATTGATGTTGCATTCTTATCTTTCCACTTGGTTCCATCCCATTGTGCAATACGCAAATCATTGATACTGTCGACACCGCAACTATAACTATTCCATGACAAAGCAATTTGAGCATCTTTGGTTCCAGTCCGATTCAAATTCCAATATTCGCAACGGCTGATGTGATTTAGTGTTAAATCCTTATTTAGTGTACTAAAACTTGCATTTGGGTCTGAGTTGAAATATTCTGCAGTAAAGGTTTCAGTGCCTCCAATTGGAGTAACTGTAATTGGACGATATTGACTCCCTTTTCCAATTGGAAATGTAAATAGTGTGGCACCTGTTTTGGCAATTTTTCCGCTAACGAAACTTGAATCGCTAACCATACCAATGGTTGATGAAGGAGTCATTGTTAAATAAACAAGCGAATTAAACATATATAATTTGCCTCTTAACAAATTAAGTTTTCCACTAATACTTCTGCTGTAATCAAGCGTTACACCATTTGGATTATCGATAATTAAACTAGCCGGACCGAAACTATTCGGGAATTCAATGGAAAGGTGAGAAATTGCAGCGCTTTGGCTTACTGTTGGGCAATTGTATTTCAAAGTACCGTTACTTCCATATCTGACATAAGCGCCCGACATATCAACATTGTCAAAATAACCAAAGGTCATAATTAAAGTGTCTTCAATATATACAACATTGTTTCCACGAATTCCATATGGACTATTATTAACTACAAGATTTGAAACTGTGCTTGCTGAAGGGCCAATAGTGTTCCACGAACTAGCCTGATCAATTTCAGCTCCTGTTTGGGTTCTGGAAGTGCTAGATGGGCTATGATTTCTATACTCAAGATAAGAACCAGGAGCATAATTAAAATTAGAAACGCCAATAGGATTTGTCAGCATCGGAGTAGCATTTGATCTGGCAATGCTTAGTTTTCCACCAGCTTGAATATTAATATTGTTACCACTCAGATAAAGACCATGTATCTCAAGCTCTCCATAAATATCAATGATTTGACAGAAGGTAGAAGTATCGGGATAAGTAACTGTTGCGAATACGGTGTCACCCGTCCTTTGTCCACATCTCATGCAGGCCAGTTTACATCCGGGCGCTATGTAAAGTGATCCGTTATTGTTTCCTAAAGCAGCACCCTTATCAATTTTCAAGTCAAGGAAATTGTAGGTAGCAGCAGTTCCAATAATAAAGTTACCTGATGAAATAATTAAGTCTCCAACTTTTACGCTTCTTATGCTGGTTCCGGTCGATCCGGGATTCAGAGCAATTTCAACTCGCCAGTTATCCGGTGCATAGCCATTCCAGTTTGAACCAAAAAGAGGCCTTGATATTCCAACAAACTTAACTCTACCAGTTCCACATGATATGATGTTGGATTTATAAGTTGTATTGGGGCCGTTTAAAGTACCACTAAGTTGCAATACAAAATCACCTATTGCCAAATTTGGAAACACTGGGGTGCC
>JANNXV010000199.1:0-34623 GCA_031409815.1 Bacteroidota bacterium | reverse complement strand
ATCAACACAGTCACTTACTTATTTGCAAACTTCCGATAGGCTTCTCTTACATTATATCCTAAGCTCATTGTAACACAAGCCGGACAAATACCAAAGCGAAAAAAGAAGAGTACAAATTTTTTGTGCATGGGTAAATTGGCTGGTGTAATAGGACAACTCTGTCCATCACCTTCATACTCTTTAATTCCCCAAATGTTTACAGACTCTTTCATTTTTGTTTGATTTTAATTATCCAAAGAAGTAATAAGTACACATTGCCATTAAACTGAATGATACAATGGTTAAAATAATTTTTGTTTGCTTTTTCATAGTTTTTAATTTAAAAGTTTAGTGATAATAGTATTCATTTCTGTATCTGACATTGAGATGCTAACTTGCTTCAATTGTTTGTGAGTTGTAGGGTCAATAAAAGTTACAATGCCCGCAACATCATCTGTTTGCTTTTTATCTTTTACCAGGTGACAAGCTTTAAGAGCCTTGCCCATTCCTTTGCGTGGCATGGTAGTTACCGCAACGTAAACGTTTGCTTTTTCTAATTCCTGCATCGATGCTTCTTTTGTTGTTTCGTTAGTCAGGTCATTCAAATAAATGTTTACTCCTTTTGCTGAATAAGGCATCAGAACTTTTGTAAAGCGCTCCGCATTTGCTTTGCATACACCACACCAATTTGCTCTGTTGACAACAGCGATTAGTTTGGGGTTTGTCGAGTTTTCTGACAGCTGAGCATAACTGCCAAAGCTTGTGGCCAACATTAAAGTGGCGATAATCATTTTTACTTTTTTCATTTTACTTATTTGTTTAATTTGTTTATATACTATTAATACCAGAAGGCTTTACAAAATCACCCGGTTGGAAATAAAAAAAGCGAACTATTTTAGTAGTTCGCTTTTGCTAAATCAGAAACGTGATATCTAGTTGAGATTCTCTGCTCCTTTTCTGGCCTGCTCTAAACACTTAAATTTTTGATTTTGTGCATTGTGTTTATTAGTATAGCCAAAATCTTTTGTAATGGTATCAATGTTTTTGTCGTCATAAAAAATGGCCTTCAAAAGAACGATGCATTTATTGGTCATCATTTTAAATACCTTAACTATTTTATTTGAATGATCACGATGAATATCTTCTTCTGCTTCTTCGTAATCAGATAAATATTTCTCATAAGTTCCTATTTCTGTCTTTACCATTTTGTTTGAATCTCTAAGTCGCTTTAACCAAAGATTACTGCTGATAGCGAAAATGTATGTTTTAAGTGAAGACGTTAAATTGAAATCATCTTTAGGAACTTTTTCAAGCAGCACAATAATGGTCTCCTGAAAAATATCCTTTGCATCATCATCGCTGCCATTGTTTTTAAGTATAAAGTTTTTTACCGATGGGTAATAGAATTTATACAAAATTTCATAGGCATGATTGTCCTTTGATTTAAGCCCCAAAAATGTTTCTTGATCGGATTGATTTTTAATTCCCATAATGTTTAATTTTTTAGTGCTAATTTTCGTTTATGCTTATTAATACCAGTTACGCGAAAAAAATCACCCATTGAACAAAAATATATTTCATCGTTGTAAAGATTAAACGTGTGGTCGGTGTTTTTTCGGGCAAGTAACAAATTTTTTACAAGCCTTTATTCGATATGCTCATTGTTTTTGGTAATAAAATCAAACTTTTTTTGATCAAGCAAATTATATTATGCTGCAGACAAGGAATAACTTGCAGCTTTATCCACCATTTTCCATTTCTCTTGTTTAGGATTATTGTGCACATATTCCTGTTTTTGTTCTGTTGCTTTTGCTGGCCATTGTTATGCTTCTTTTATCTTTAAACCACGGCCTTTGGGCTCATCACCCTTACGCAAGACTATATCGGAATGAAGCAGCTTTGCAACTTCTGCTGAATCTTTTACTTTGATGGAGCTGCGTTCTAACATTTCTGCTTCAAAGGCTGTTAATACAATTTTCCTCAATCCTTCTTCTCTCCAATTAGATAAAGGTCCGCATGCTAATGAAAGACTCCGAGCCAGCGCCAATGCATCCAACAGCGCTTGATTGGCCCCTTGTCCTTTGAATGGACTCATAGGGTGAGCGGCATCTCCTATGAGCGTAATGGGTCCTATTTTCTCTAAAAATTTCGAATCGAGTAATTCTCTGTCATATACCGGATAACCAGAAATTTGATCTGCCAAAGTTGCTTTTAAAATCTGAGGAATAGGGTCGTGCCAATTAGTTCTACGACACGCTTCTTCTTTTAGTGCTTGTGTGCCATCAACACTTAAGGCCTTAGCCTCGTTTTCTGGCATTGGGAAACTAAGCTGCCACATGATGGTATTGGATGAATAAGGCATCATGTAGATACGCTCATTGCCATTTACTGTTTGAAACACAGTGGCAGAGTCTAACAAAGGATGTTCAAAACCTTTGAGCGCTGATAATGGACAGATACCCAATATGACCATATAACCAAGATAACGTAAAGGTGAAACATCGTCACCAATCATCAAGCTCCGAACGGTGCTGCGAATACCATCGGCTCCAACAACAAGATCTGCTTTGGCGATCTTAGTCTCACCATTCCATTCAAACCGGAGTTCAACACCCATGCCTTTAGTTTCTTTTATATCAACTAACCGGTGACCCCACTGTACGGCATCATATGCACCGAGTTGCTCAAGCAAAGCTAAGCGTAACGACTGCCTTGCGATATGCACATTGATGCGCTTAGGAGACTTTTTTACCTCTGGCTGAATACTTGTTCTCATTCCCCATTCAACAATTACTTCTCCTTTGGTGGTATGCACTATATGCTGTGATGAAGTAATACCTTGTTTTAACGAGAAGATACCTAAACCCTCAATCGCTTTACTAGCTTGTTGCAAAGTGAGTCCATAACCCTGAGAGCGAGCATCAAAGTTGCTATCGCGTTCATAAAGAGTGAAAGGAATGCCGCGATGCAAACAAGCTACAGCCAGCGCCACTCCTCCAATACCTCCACCAATAATAGCAACATGAGGGAAGTTTTTTTTATCCGCTATTGGATTGCTAGAAGCATGAATCAATCCGGATCCATTACAATTCAAACAGGAATATAAAGCACCTTTAGGACGAACGGGGGCTTTCCCCTCAACTTTTGTTTTTTCAAATTGATCAAATTCAATTTGATAGCGGAGCCGTAATTTCTTGCTGAGCTTTCGCCTTTTCTTGCCTAATCCATTACATTCCTGGCAGGTAGTCCAGCAAGTCTCTTTATTTTTCACTTCCATTGATCTTCTTTATTGAATCTGATTTTGACTCCCAATCAATGAAATACCTGCCGCTATTGGTGTTACTTCTCACCTATAACATTCATTGTTTGAATCAGGTTAAAAAGACACCTATCAGTTTGGAATATGCCCACTTCGACCGGAATAGATTTTGTGGCTCTGTTTCGCAAAAAAAATTAAGCTTTAGCAGGTGCTGGTGGTTCCATCACCATTCCACATTTTTTGCAGGTGCACAAATCAAGATTGGAATAATAATTATTCATTACCAATGGCAGTTGAGTAACAATATCCGTCATGGCAAAAGTTTCTTCGTATAATTTATTGCCACAGTTTTCACAGAACCACATGCAAGCATCCATTTCAGCTTCGTTGCGATAAAGTTCAACCACAAGGCCAACGGTATTTGCAGGACGTTGAGGCGAGTGCGGTGTGCGCGGAGGCAATAAAAAAATATCACCTTCTTTAATTGAAATGTCGACCGGCTTGCCGTCTTCAATAATTTTTAGGGTGATATCGCCTTCAACCTGGTAATAAAATTCTTCGCCTTCGTTGAAATGATAATCCTTGCGGGAGTTAGGGCCACCTACCACCATAACTATAAAATCGCTGTTGCCTTTGTAAACCTGCTGATTGCCAACAGGTGGTTTGAGCAGGTGACGGTTTTCATCAATCCATTTTTTGAAATTAAATGCGCGTTGTATGGCCATGGTAATTGCTATTTTATGTTTTATTGAGTTATTAATGAATTAGGCTTTAGTTTTGCCGATGTTTATTTTTCAAAAATAGTTAAATTTAGTTTTTAAGTAGTTTTTTACACCTTAGTAGCATTTATAAATATGGATTTGAGTTTAGAAAATAAGTTTGCCTGGGTTTGCGGAAGCACTCAAGGAATTGGAAAGGCCTGTGCATTGGAGCTTGCTAATATGGGAGCAACGGTTACACTAATTGCCCGCAATGAAACAGAGTTGCAAAGGGTTAAAGCGGAATTAAACAGCTCCTTTAAACAACAGCACTCAGTTATTGTAGCAGACTTTAGTAAACCTGACGATTTACGGTTACAATTGCAATTGCATTTAAAATCGAATGCAGCGCCACATATTCTGATTAATAATACCGGTGGGCCTGCTTCGGGCACAATAGTCGATGCTAAAGCAGATGAATTTTTAAGCGCCTTTAACAATCATTTGATTTGCAACCATATTTTAGCACAAGCTGTTTTGCAAGGCATGAAGGATGCTAAATTTGGACGCATTGTAAATATTATTTCTACTTCGGTTAAGCAGCCATTAAAAAATCTTGGCGTGTCTAATACCATTCGGGCAGCTGTTGCAAACTGGAGTAAAACATTGGCTACGGAGGTAGCTCCGTTTGGAATTACTGTAAACAATGTGTTGCCGGGTGCTACTAATACGTTGCGCATAAAAAATATTTTAGATGCACGGTCGCAAAAAACCGGTAAGTCAACGAATGAATTATTGACTGAAATGATAATGGAAGTTCCGATGCAACGTTTGGCTGAGGCCAGTGAAATTGCCAATGCGGTGGCGTTTTTATGTTCGCCTGCAGCAGGATATATCACAGGAATTAACTTGCCGGTAGATGGCGGACGAACGGGATGTTTGTAATTAACTAAATAAAATTATTATTGATAATGCAAAAAATTAAAAACTATATTAACGGTGAATTGATTGAGCCAATAAGCAGGGCGTATTTTGATAATATTAATCCGGCCACGGGTGCTGTTTACTCATTGATACCGGATTCGGATGAAATGGATGTTGAGATTGCAACTAAAGCTGCAACGGCCGCATTTTATGAATGGAGCACTATGCCAGTAGCTAAGCGTTCGGATATACTTTTAAAAATTGCAGCGTTGATTGAAAAAAATTTGGAACGATTGGCTCTTGCCGAAAGTATTGACCAAGGCAAACCCGTTTGGTTGGCAAGGTCGGTTGATATACCTAGAGCTGCAGCCAATTTTCATTTTTATGCTACAGGCGCTATTCACTTGAGTACCGAAGCGCACGCAACAGAAAATGTTGCAATCAATTATACCTTACGTCAACCAATGGGAATAGCAGGTTGTATTTCTCCTTGGAATCTTCCGCTGTATTTGTTCACTTGGAAAATTGCACCTGCACTTGCATCAGGAAATTGTGTGGTAGCAAAGCCTAGTGAGATCACACCGATGACTGCTTACTTATTAAGTGAGTTATGTATTGAAGCTGGTTTACCAAAAGGAGTTTTAAATATTGTTCACGGTTACGGACCAAAAGTAGGAGCGGCAATTGTTACGCATGCAAAAATTCCGGTAGTGAGTTTTACCGGTGGTACAAAAACAGGCGAGTGGATTGCAAAAACAGCAGGTCCAATGTTTAAAAAGCTTTCGCTTGAACTTGGCGGAAAAAATCCCAATATCGTTTTTGCTGATTGTGATTTTGATGAGGCAGTTAAAACTTCGGTTAATTCATCTTTTAGTAATCAAGGTGAAATCTGTTTATGTGGTTCACGGATATTTGTTGAGAAACCTATTTATGAAAAATTTAAAGCCGCATTCTTAACACGTGTTACCACTTTGAAAGTTGGAAATCCTTTAGATGATAAAAACAGGATGGGCGCATTGGCATCGAAACCACACATGGATAAAGTTTTATCTTATATTGAACTCGCACAACAGGAAGGTGGAAAAATTTTAACAGGTGGCAAGCAATTACATTTAACCGGTGAAAATGCCAACGGGTATTTTGTGGAGCCAACCGTTGTAGAAGGTCTGGCTTATGATTGCAGAACCAACCAGGAAGAAATATTTGGACCGGTTGTGACCCTTACTCCTTTTGAAACAGAGGAAGAAGTTTTGACAATGGCAAACTCTACTCAATATGGTTTGGCAGCAACTGTGTGGACCGATAATTTATCACGCGCACATCGCGTGGCAGCTAATTTGCATAGCGGAATTGTGTGGATTAACTGCTGGTTGCTTCGCGATTTACGCACACCTTTCGGTGGAATGAAAAATTCAGGTGTTGGCAGAGAAGGAGGATTTGAAGCATTGAAGTTTTTTACAGAAGAAAAAAATGTTTGTATAAAGTTGTAGCTAACTAATTTCCTTTTTCAATTGTTCCATTGCGTTCAAACAAATTTCAATAACTATTTTTAGTTGTGATACAAGAATAGCGTGTTGTGTGGTTTGCCCGATACTGTTTTCAGTTTCTTGTATAAGTTTTGCTAAATATTTTATTCCCATCATTTCAAGTTGAGGGCGAAGGATATGCAGTTGTTTTTTTATTTCAGAATAATTTTTCAGTTCCAAATTTTTATCAATAATTTGAAAAGTTATGGGTGCTTCATTTAAAAATCGTTTAATAAATATTTTCATTTGATCTTTATCATCGTTTGTAATTTCTTTGAGCAAGGATAAATCTATTAAGCTTGAAGATGTGTTTGTTTTCTGTTGTTCTGCTTTTGCTGTTGAAGGTTTTACTTTATTCAGTTGTTCTGCAATTTTATTTAAAAGTTCAGATGGTTTAAATGGTTTGGCAACGTATGCATTCATACCGGCATCAAACCCTGCATTAATTTCTTCGCGAGTTGCTGATGCGGTGAGCGCAATGATGGGAATATTTTTTTTGTCTACACCAAACTCTTTACGAATACGTTTGGTTGCATCGTATCCATCCATGCCCGGCATTTGCACATCCATCAATATCACATCATAATTATTTTTTGCAAGCAATTCCAAAACCTGATTGCCATCTTCTGCAATATCAATTTTCAAATCACTTACCCATCGTATCAACGATTGAACGGCTACTTCCTGATTGTAAACATTGTCTTCGGCCAATAGAATTTTTGTTCCTTTTAAGAAATCAAAATTTTCTGCTTCGTGTTTGTAATTTACTTTTTCAAATTCTTGTTCGGTTGTGGTTTCATAATTCAGTGTAAACGAAAACACCGAGCCTTTTCCCTGCTCACTCTCTACTTCTATATGACTTCTGTGTAGCTGAATAATTTGTTGTGAGATGCTTAAACCTAAACCTGTTCCTCCATACTTACGTGATGTGCCTTCGCTTGCTTGTTTGAAAGCTTCAAAAATGGTGGATAGTTTTTCTTTTGGAATACCAACACCTGTATCGCTCACTCGAAATGTCATTGCGAGGGACGAAGCAATCTCTCCAACAGCAACAGATTGCTTCGTGCGAAGGGCACTCGCAATGACGGCTATGGAGACACTTCCCTTTTCAGTAAACTTAATTGCATTACCTGACAAATTTAAAAGCACTTGCACTAATCGTGATGGATCACCTAATAAATAGTTGGCAACACTTCCTTCTTTTGAAATGTTAAAGTGCAAGCCCTTTTCTTCTGCTTTGTATCTTAATGTGAAGTAAACTGTGTTTAAGACATCGTCCAGCTTAAATGGAATTTTTTCTAATTCCATTCTTCCAGCTTCTAATTTAGAAAGGTCGAGTACATCGTTGATAATCACCAACAAATTTTCGGAAGAGCTTTTTATCGCATTTAAATATCTGCGTTGCTTTTCATCTAATCGAGTATCTTCCATCAAATTACTCATGCCAATTACGGCATTCATCGGAGTGCGAATTTCATGACTCATGTTTGCTAAAAACTGTGACTTAAATTTTTCGCTTTGCTCTGCGCGATTTTTTTCTTTTTCAATAAGCTTGTTTTTTTCTTCTAACTGTTGTGTGGTTCGCTTTTTAATGTTATAACGATTTAATAACAAAAACAAAAACATCAAAACAATGGCAAGGCTGGCAATAAAAATATTTTTGATTAATTTTTGATGCGATGCTTCTTCTTCTTTTAGTTGTTTGTCTTTATTAAGCAATGTGATTTCTTTGTCCTTTTTATTGCTTTCAAATTGTGCCTGCATCTCAATTAACTGGTCTTGTTTTTCCACATCATAAATAGTGTCCTTCATCAACATTGATTGACGTGCATAATTATAGGCTTTATCGAAATTTTTTATTCCGGCATAAGCTTCAGACATCATATCATAATAATCAGCAATGATGTTTGGCAAGCTGTCTTCTATTGCAATGGGCAATCCTTCCAAATAATTATCAAGAGCTCTTTGATAATCTTTTAATGCTAAATATTCATTGCCACTCATCCAATAATAATCAGACAAGGCATTGGTTTGCTCTAAATTTTCCCTGTTCTCTATTAAGATTTGAATGGCTTCCTGATGCCTTCCTTGCTTGCTGCGCAATAAGCCCAATTGTCCAAGGCAAATAGATTTAAGCAATACTTTATTGTTTCGCTTAGCGTAATCATAACCTGTATTAAAATATTTTTCAGCCTGCTCAAAATTTCCTAATGATTTATTGATAATTCCTGATTCAACAACAGTTTCTATTATTCTCAAACTGTCGTTAATACTCTCAAAAATGCGCAATGCTTTATCTATGTATGAGATGGCCAATGTGTATTGCTCGGTGTAATCATAGTGTGAGCCGATATGAAACAAAGCCATTCCTGTCATTCTGGAGTCTTTACTTTTTTCAGCCACTTCCAACGCTTGCAAATAATAATTCAGACTTTGATTATCGTTACTTAATTCTTTATAGCCTACTCCAATTGCCAGATAAACATTAGTCAACAATATGCCGTTAGTAATGTTATCCAATTTTGCGTTAAGTGATAAAGCCTGTTTGCCAAAGTAAATACTTGAATCAGGAGCGGTGTAGCGATAGTTTTTAGCGATGTTATAAAGCACACGAACTTTTGTGGTGTCTTCTTTAGCGGTTTTAAGAATCGTAAAAAGAGAATCTAATTTACTGCTGCTTTGTGCAGATGAAAAAATAAAAAGGAAAAGTATTGATAATAGTAAAGGCTGTTTTTTCATTGATTTATTGCTCAACGATAGTAGTGACTATTTTGGTTTCGTCTCACAAACGTTGTTGTTAATTTCATTTAATGATTAACAATTATTTTTTTTGTGGATGATTTTAATTCTCCATTTGTTGTTGAAACATTCACAAAATAAATTCCGTTATCCCAACTCAATGTTTGAATGCTTCGACTTCGCTCAGCATGACCGACATTTGATTGATAAATTATTTTTCCGACTGCATCATAAACTTTTATCGCATCACCAACTTGAAACTTTGCACTTGAAACTTTAAACTCCTCATTTGCAGGGTTAGGATAAATATTAAATTCAATGGTTGAATTATTAAGTTCATTCACATCGGCTAACACTCCATTGCCTCCAACTTTAGCAGTGTAAACAGTGTTGCCAGTGCTCCAAAATGAAACTGCGCCAAAGTCAACGGTTGGCATCAAGGCATAGGCATCATAAAAGGGATTAAAAGTTTGCACGCACAATTTTGTTCCGGGTGTTACCCAGGCAAGTGTACTGTCAGCATTTATTTTTTGTGCGTAGAAACCGTGTGGCATTACATTGCCATCAAAAGTAAAAATCACACTTCCGCTATCGGATGCAACCATTTTTGTATAGGGAATATAGGTGTTCACGTTAGAACATTTCACCCCATTTATGGTCCATTGCGGTTGTCCGTTCATATCAAACTTTTGTATGTAGACATTAGAGTTTGATGCAGGGGGTCTTGAATCTAACCATGAAACGAAAATGTAATTCCCATTCATTAAAATCCTGCATCTATCCTGACCATGCGACTCAACGCAAACAGGTAATACACCACCACTCCATACTAAAGCTCCACTGATATCCATACGAGCCATTTTAATGTTGCCGCCATCCTCCACCCATGTTAAAATTAAACCTCCATTGTTGTCAGAAATTCCTCTGAAATCATAACTTAAACCAGGGGTTCCTGCAGCGGGGTTTACATTTCCAGCCCACAAAAAATTTCCATTCTCATCCATGCGCCTTACGCCTAAACCTGTACCGGAACCATTGCTATTACGCCAATAAATTAGCAAGCCTCCTGCTCCATCGCGCACCATTCCGAAACCACCGGTACCTCCATTTGGAACTTGTATTCCATTGAGTGCCCATAAGCGTGTGCCGCTATCATCAACTCGATTCATGCAAAGCACAGTACTGCCTCCGGTCCAGATAAGGTAGTGTGCTACATAAACTCCGCTATCCTTTTCAATTAGCTGAACATTGGTTGCATAAATGGGACCACCCCCTGCAGCCGCAACTAATGTGGGTTGTGCCCAAAGTGGATTTCCGTCAGGGTCTGTTTTGAGTACACGAATAGTGTCACCACCGCTGCCGGCAGTTCCTTCTGTAATTCCAAAAAATAAATTTCCGGCAACATTTCTAATTACACTGTAATGAAAAAGGTCGTTGGTGGTATCAGAATAAATTGCTTTACCATTTGTTGTCCACAGCGGTATTCCGTTTACATCATATCGTTGTCCGAAAATTTGCGTAGTGTTTGTTCCTGCTCTATCATCAAACCAAAAAACGTAATAGCCTCCGCTACCATCGTGTATAGATTGAACAGATCCCTGTGCATTGGGCGCATTGCAGACTATGGCAGGATTATTTGGGTCAATTGACCATTGTGCAAATGTGGTTATGAAGGTAAGGGAGAAGAAGATTGTGATGATGTGTTTCATGGGTTTGTGTTTATTTGTTAATGCCTTCGACTTCGCTCAGGCTGACACTATAAAAACGGTAAGCTTGAGCCTCACGCACGGTCAGTCTGAGCGAAGTCGAAGGTAAAATTATTTTAATGATTAATAATTAATTTTTTTGTCGATGATTTTTCTCCACTTACAGTTAATAATTGGACAAAATATATTCCATTATCCCAACTTGATGTTTCTACACTTCGACTTCGCTCAGTGTGACCGATAGTAGTTTGATAAATCATTTTTCCAATCGCATCATATACTTTAATCTCATCGCTAAATGCTAACTGCAAACTTGAAACTTGAAACTCTCCATTAGCCGGATTTGGAATCAAGGTGAAATCAAAAGTACTATTTGTACTGGTTGTTTCATCACCGAACTTTGGACTACCAATTGTGCAATTATCAATAAATGCTGTAAACTCACAACCACTTACAGCGCGGAAACCGGGATTGAATTGAATGTAATCTTCAGCTTGATATTGAACGTTGCGTGCAGATGAAATAATGGAATCCGTTGAAGCAATTGTACCTCCTGAAATAAATCCGTAATTACTTGTTCGAGTATTTGCAAGCGTGATAGAACCCGGACAACCCACGGTGAAGTGATGTGATCGTGTAACGCCATTAAATGTAATTTGCATTTTATAATTACCTGCCACGTTTGGTGCAATAATAAAATTGGGAGCGATGGTTCTTAATTCACGTTGTAAACTTTGCTCCGTATAATTAAAGTTATAAATCAACGTACCGGATGGATTATAAAATTTGATGTTGATTACCTGTAAATAAAAAATATCGCGAACGGCAGCCGAAAACCAAATCATATCTCCTGCATTAAAATGATTGCAATAGGGAACGACACCACTTTGGGCTTCTGCCGGACTAACGTTGGTGTCGCAAACAGCATCGGTCCAAGGA
Source organism: Bacteroidota bacterium (assembly GCA_031409815.1). Taxonomy (GTDB): domain Bacteria; phylum Bacteroidota; class Bacteroidia; order AKYH767-A; family OLB10; genus JANLUX01. The sequence continues at coordinate 22,853 of JANNXV010000199.1, read as the reverse complement.
GCACTTAAAGTGTAACCAGCAACAATTTGAGGATTATAATAGGGCTCTTCGTTTTTCCATAAACTAGGATGAGCTCCTGTTGCACAACTTCCATTTTGAAAAGGATCGAGCACATCTCCAAAATTATCTTCCACCTGAAAATGCAAGTGCGGTCCGGTTGAGTTTCCTGAACTTCCTACTTTACCTAAATACTCTCCTGCACTCACATAGTCACCCTCTACTTTATCAGTTAGCGAACCTGATTTCATATGCATGTAATAGGTGTTGCTTCCATCTGAATGTGTGATGCCAATCCAGTTGCCGTGATAAGTATTTGGTGTGCCCATGGCGCAAGTGTGGTCAAACTCACCATCTAATTTATCTGAAATGTATCCGCCTTCTGCTGCAACAACATCTACATCTTCATGCTCCATCATTGTCCAACCGAAAGGACCTATTGCAATGTCGATTCCGGTATGGTCGTAACCGTTCGATAGCACATCATAAGTTCGGTTGCCGCAATTGTAATCTTCTAACGACTCTCCGGGTTCATTGGCATGTAAGCCAGTTGAAGTTGGATTGAGGTCAACGTAATTGCTGATGTAATAAGTAGTGAACTGATGATAGTGTTTTGCTGGAGCAAGCGGCCAGCGAAACGCGTGAGGTCCAATTGCAGCAGTTCGGTTAGCATTTAATTTTCCATCTGCCTCAAGCGTAGTTTTATATTGCTGCACTCTTGCTCTTATGGTTGCCATCTCAGCTTTTGATACACACTCACCTTGCTGAGTGGTAGCTGGCTCTTCATAAGTCTGCATTTGCCTAATAGGAATTTCTATTGATTGCTGTGCGATTACATTTATTGAAAATAAAATGAAAGTAAATGCAATTATGCTAAGCAAATATTTTTGTGTTGAAGATTTATTTTTCATGATGCTGATTTTTTGTTGTGATAAAAATTAAATCGAGTTGCATTATTTAGTTTCTAATGCGTTTACTTTTTTCTCTAAGCTAATCACATACAAAGTCAGCTCTTCAATTTTTTCTAACAATTTTTTCTGCATATCACCTACACCCACTCCATTTTCTTCCACTTCACATGCTGAAGGAATTCCAATTAAATGTCCTTTCTCATTGATGTGATTTTCTACTTCACTTAATGATGGTAATTTATAATCGGCAGCAAAAACATAATCGGGCCAGTTGCCACTGTTCTGCACTTTTAATTCTTCACACATTATTCGTCCATCAACAGATAATAAATAATTTGTAGCAGGTGCAATGTTTCCGATTACAACACGCCCATCATTACTCATCGTCATGCGGGTGGCATAGGTTTGTGTTCCGTTGGCTGCTGTTGCATTGCCATGTGAGCGGAATGATAACTGACCAATGGTAGGGTCGCAAGTAATATCAAAACCATAACCCGGTTTAATAGCTTTAAATGCGGTAGTATAATAAGAGTTGAAGGCAATGCCCGGGTAAGAGGATAGAATAGAAACACCGGTGCCTGTTGAGCCAAATACTGCCTGTGTAATTCCTGCATTATCAACCGTAAGTTTAGTATCAATAGTTGGGTTTATATTTCCGATTCCTACACGTCCGTTATTCATTATTGCCATTCGTGCACCAGTGTTGGTATAGAAATAAATATTGCCTGTAGTGTTAGTACCAACAGTTCCAATATTTAAATTACCTGCATCGCAACCCATCCATGCTTTTTCAACATTGCTGTTGTGAAAAGTGAGGTAGGGAGAAACTGCATTCAATCTGGCTAACTCACCGGTTCCATTTAAATGTAAAAGTGCGGATGGCAATGCTACACCAATTCCAACAAAACCATTTGCATTTACTGCAAATTTTGTGCTGCTATTTGAACTCAAGTTTAATAAGCCTGTTCCTGCCGGTGCGTTTATCGTTAACATTGACAAAGGCGTTTCGTCACCAATTCCAACCTTGCCCGAGAAGTATCCGCGACCTGTAAAGTAACCTGCCCAATCAGTTGTTCCGGTTGCATAACCCAACACACCTATATTGTTGATATTGCCTGTGGCGCGACCATAAAGACCTATATTTTTATCTGTTGCTGCACCTATGCCAACATTTCCATTTGCTAAACCATACACACCATAATGTGTTCCACCTCCGTTATTATTTTTATTCCAGCCTAATACGCCAGCCCCAAAATCAGTTCCATTTTCTTTTATACCGAGTACACCAATATAGTTTAAGGAAGTTGGTAATCCGCCAATGGTAACTGCTTGTTGTGTGTAAACTCCCAAATAACCATTGGCTCTGGCAGTAGTGTTAGTGCTTCTGCCTTTCACTGCGGAGTAAATAGAATTTTGTGCAACAGTTGTAGGCACGGTGTAATTAGAAAACACGCGACTAATAGTTTCAGGTGCAATGTTAAATCCGGTATAACCGGCAGAGCTTGTTGTCATTCGAGTTACTCCATTGGTTCCGATACGTAAGTCCTTTGCATCAGTAGTTCCCAGATACTGTGTAGCTGTGGTGGCTGCATTACCTGTAAGCAACCAGTTTTGTGCCTGCATTTTTGCTGATAGTAAAATGCACACAAGAGAAAGAATAATTTTTGATTTCATGGTGTTGATTTTTTTGATTTTGTTTAATTTAAAAATAATGACGCAATGATACATCCAGACTTATTTAATAAACAGGTTGATTTGATGGTTGGTAGAAATGAGTTGATGGTTGGTGATTTAGAGGTAAAAGTTTCGCACGGAGGGCACAGAGTTTACGGAGTTTGCTTACTTCTCTTTGTGCTTCATGAACTTCGTGAGATAAAAATTTTCTTCTTTAAAACTTACTGAACAATTCTAAAAATTCATCCTTTCGATTCCTTGCAATGGTTACAGTATCACCATTACTCATTACCACATAACCACCATCAGTTCGTACAAATTTTTTAACATGCGAAAGGTTGATAAGCGAAGAATTATGTGTACGATAAAAACCATTTCCATCAATTACTTCATCTAACTTGCCAATGGATTTTGAAACTAACAATTGTGTTTTATCAGTTAGAAAAACGGTGGTGTAACTGCCTTCTGCAAGACAATAAATAATTTCTTCCAGTTTTACATATTCCAGACCTTCGGTGGTGGTAAGCGCTATTTTATTTTGTGGAACCTGTATGTTTTGTGTAGTTTCTTGGAGGCCTTTTAATTGTTGATTTGTTAAAGCTACCGGAGCATTGGCAGCGCGTGAAACAGCTTCTACTAATTCGTTTTTACGAACCGGTTTTAATAAATAGTCAAGTGCATTAGAACGAATGGCCTGTATGGCATACTTGTCGAACGCGGTGGTAAACACCACATGAAAATTTGTTTCGCTTAATTGTTGCAGCATATCAAAGCCTGTCATGTCTTGCATCTCCACATCTAAAAAAACCAGTTGAGGTTGAAGCTTTTTCAAAATGCTTACACCTTCATTGCCTGATTGTGCAGTTGCCATAATAGAAACCTCAGGGCAATGTGTTTTTAAAAGAAGAGATAAATCATCAATACAATTTTGCTGGTCGTCAATAATGATGGCTCTTATCATAAATCTGTCTCAAAGTTACATTCTTACAACAGAATCGCAATTTTTTATCCGTAGGTAATTAATACAATAAACCATTGTTTTAGCTATTGACTTAATACTAAATTCAGCAACTAACAAAAAAAAGAGGCTGTCAAATAACAGCCTCCATAGGGTAAGATTAAAGAAGTTTTGTTGTTCTAAATTTATTTTTCGCGTTGCCCAAGTTTAAAGTTCCGCATAATTTCTTTCATGCTGCTATCGCATTCTTTAAGTGCAAATGGCAGTTGAACCGCAATTTCCTTGAGCAGGTTTTCGATATCATTCATGCTATGATGACGTGTAATAGCAATTCGTAAACCAGTGTTATTAATTGAAACACTTGGAAAAACACAAAGGCTCGGATAAAATCCGGAATTAATGAGTCGTGTTACAAGATTATAACCTACTTGTGGCTTGCCTAAAGCAATAAAGCGAACAGGAGTAAGCTCATCATTTATCAATGGCAGTTCAAACATTTTTGCTGTTTGGTTAAAGTACTTAATGCGCTCCTGCAACTGCGTTTGTAATAAATCGATTTCGCTGGTGAGGTGAATTTTTGCAGAGGCCAAAACCGCTCCTAAAACCGGAGGCGAAATCTGGGTGGAGAAAATAAATGTTCGCCCGTATGAGTGAACGCGTTTAAAACTTTCTACCTCTGGAAAAGCAAGTACTCCACCTGATGCGCCAAATCCTTTTGCGAGCGATGTGGTGAAATACATTTTGGGATGAAAAGGCATTTTACTATGTACATAACCCGCACCATTGGGGCCGGCCCAACTCATTCCATGTGCATCATCGATATACAGATGAAACGGCTCGTAGGTATCAAGCAACACTTTTAATTCAGCAAGCGGAGCGCCATCTCCAAACATGGAATAAACACCATCGCACATATACCAGATTTTCTGATGGGTCATCTGCAAGGCTTTAATTCGGTCTTCCAAAATATCCATGCGACTATGCCGGATTTTTTCAACCGTAATGTTACGTTCGTGTAACAGTGAAACTGCTTCCTGCACAGTTGCATGCACACTTATATCCATTATCACAGCATCATTATCGCCCACCAGAATAGGGATATTGCTGATGTGTCCTAAAGAGGTTGTTTGAGATAAAGCTACAGGCATGTTGTAAATTTTTGCCAGCATTTCTTCAATCTCATGATATAAGGTCATGGATAGATAAGAACGCGATGAAGCGAATTGAGTTCCATACCTTGTTACAGCATCGATGGTTCCTGCAATCAGACGCTGGTCTAACTCAAGTCCTAAATAACTACAATTGGTGAAATTAACAAGCCGCTTACCTTTAACGTGAACGGTTCTTCCGTCCATTTGCTTGTCTTGGGTATCTTGTAAGATGATACCCAGATTTTTTCCTGATGAGGCAATCTCATCCAGTAGCTCGAGCATCTGCTGATGCCGAGATTTTACTTCATTTGTTTGATTCATATACTCATTCCACTTTTTTTCGTTCACACCGTGTCAACGCCTTCGTAATTGTTGTGGGAGTCTTGTCGTTCATCCCGTGTTACCGGGAGCATTAAGGGTACAAGCAAAAATAGAAGGCTTGTTATACGCTTATGAAAAAATTAACGGTACTTATGAACGGTGCTTTGTTAATTGCATAATGCAACAAAAGCTTTGTTACAAAAGGATTACATAATAGTAAAAAAGTTATTACTGCTTTTCAGAAAAACGGGGTAACTGTAATTTGTTGCTTGACTGATCAATTTCTCCCTGATTGATTTTTATTTGTTCATTAACATTTATTTCTTGCGCTACAAATAACACCTGTGTGCTTCTATCCTTGTTAAGCAGTATGTTCCTAACAGTATTTTCAATAGGAGCGGTAATAAATTTTCCGGTGCTCTGAGGGTTTTCGTTACCATAAAAAAGATAGTTGCCACCCGAATTGAATTGTCGCTTGGCTGTTAAGATATTTCCTTTATCTACTAATGAGTTAATACCTTGCGAAGAGCTGATTCCTATAGTAGCTTTATCTTCTAAAATAAATCCACCTTCACCATTAACAGTGGTATTGCCACACATTAGTTGTGCTTCTTCCATCACTTTCAAGTTTCTTCCTTTGGCAATTTCTCCAATCATTTCACCCTTGAGAACTAAATTTGATCCTGATAAAATATTGATGTTACCTAAAACAACATTACATGCCGGTTTTTGTGTCCACCTTGAAGGAGATTCGCTTTTACAAATATTAACTGAAGACATAGCATTTTTGCTTCGGTTGAAATCAAATACCCCTCCAACCAAATTCACATCTCCTTTAATGTTGATGACAGTGCCTGAATTATTATTGCTAATGAATCCTGCATCATAGAAGCAACCGTCAGTAATGGTTAAATCCTTCTCGATGTTGAGGACCATAATACCTTCATTGTTACCCGCCATACCCATAAACTTTCCGCCACTCATAATTAGGTTTCCACCAATGTTTAAAGTGTCGCTATTGCCACAGAAAAGGTAGTTATCCTTTCCCGTTTTTTTGATTTCTAAATCTCCGGCAATGGTGGTAAAGTTTTTTTGCAAATCGATGTTAACAGGGCTGCTTGCATTGATAGTTACATTGCCCCAGGTGATATGGTATGGAAGCGTAGCTAAGCCATATTGATAAAAAATCTGATTGGATTGTGGCGCAAAATGACAATGTAAGCCCGGCAAATATCCGGTGTTGTTATGAATATAGTTAGCTCCATTATCCATCCTAAACTCAGTGAAACAATAATAATCGGTTACGTTAGCATCCATTTGTACGATGCCATTGCAAGCAATATTCATGGTGTTTAACCGAAGAGGCGATGTGATGCGAAGTTCTCCACCCTTTTCAACTATAACGGTTTGCAAATTACCAGGCGAACTGTTTACGATATGATGTCCGCTTTGAATAAAAAAACTATTTCGCGAAGCAGTTAATTCTTTTGGAGGCAGGCCAGAACCATCACGTTTCGAATTCCACGACATCACATTGTTAAGCACATTATTTCCGGTAGAGTAATAAGGTATGTTAGCAATGGTAAATCGTTTGCCATTAGGCGACCCAGTTTGAGGTTGATAAGCAATGGCTCCGCTTTTCAGTTTCAAACATTGTGCATCAATGGTTCCGGGATTACATGCGGCATCAGGCTTAATATCAAACGTAAGCCAAAAATAATTTTTACCGGTTTGCAGATTCTGATTGCACTCCATTTCAAATTCATCATTACCCAGCTTTGCAATAGTATTGCCTACCTGTTGATTAAGATTAAAATTAGGTTCGTTGCCTGTGAACCACAAGCGTGCGTTTTCAATATTTTGATTTATGGGTTGCGAGGTGCCTTTGGCAGTAAAAAACAGGGTGTTGATTTTAACAGGAGTTCCTTTGCCCGAAGTTTCAACCATCACACCAATTATTTTTTGATTGATGCTGCCGCGAAGCACTTCGTTGCTATCCTGTATACAATCCGCGTTCTTGAAAATCATGGCGCCTTGTGCAGCATGACTTATTTCTTCTTTGGCAAGATTAAATACAACGATGAGCAAAAAAACAAATCCAGCTGTAGCAGCTATTGCCACAGCCATAGTTAATTTTAAACTTGTTTTTAATTTCGATTCCTGACGAATGTTTCTCCTTGACATAGTATAGTGAACTGTTATTTAGGTGCATTATACTGTTAGGGGTTGAATTTGGTTACAAAAAAGTCCTCAGTTGGCAGCAATATCATTTTAAGAATGAATAAACTGCCGGCTGAGGACCGTAAATAGAGAACCTGTTATTTTATAGATTACCTCTCAAAGCCTGCTCTCTTTCAATGGCTTCAAACAGCGCTTTAAAGTTTCCTTTACCAAATGATTTGGCGCCTTTGCGTTGTATGATTTCAAAAAATAAAGTAGGGCGGTCTTCCACAGGCTTGGTAAATATCTGTAACAAATATCCTTCGTCATCACGATCTACTAACACACCCAGTTGTTCCAAAACATGAACATCTTCATCAATTTTTCCCACGCGGGCTGTTAACTCCTGGTAATAAGTAGTAGGCACTTTTAAAAATTCGATTCCTCTACGCTGTAATTCAGTTACGGTTTTTATTACATCATTGGTTAAAATAGCAATATGTTGCACGCCTGCTCCGCGGTAAAATTCGAGGTATTCATCAATCTGCGATTTCTTTTTTCCTTCAGCGGGTTCATTGATCGGGAACTTAACATACCCGTTTCCATTGCTCACCACTTTACTCATCAAAGCAGAATATTCGGTAGAGATGTCTTTATCATCAAATGTGATAATCATTTTAAAGCCCATCACATCTTCATAAAACTTTACCCACTCATTCATCTTACCTAACTCCACATTACCCACGCAATGATCAATCACTTCAAAGCCTACCGGCTCACTTTTAAAAGTGGATTGAGCAGGTTTGAAGCCAGGCATAAAGGCGCCTTTATAATTTTTGCGTTCTACAAACTTGTGAATGGTTTCGCCATAAGTATGAATGGCTGAAATTTTCACTTCACCAAATTTATCGGAAAGAGTTTGTGGTTTGGTGTGCTCTTTTGCTCCGCGTGACATAGTTTCGTAAAACGATTTTTCGGCATCATCCACCGCAAGTGCAAGCACTTTTACACCATCACCATGCTTAAAAACATGGGTGTTAATTTCGTGATCGGGAGTTAGTGCAGTCGAAAAAACCAAACGGATTTTTCCTTGAGTAAGCACATATGAAGCGCGCTCACGAACTCCGGTTTCGGGTCCGGCATAGGCAGTAAGTTGAAATCCGAAAGCATGTTGATAGAAATAGGCAGCCTGCTTGGCATTACCTACATAAAATTCGATATGATCGGTTCCGTTTAGTGGTAGAAAGTCTTGTGACATGGTGATGATTATTTAGGCTTACAAATGTATTAAATGAGTTGTTAAGTTGTTAGGTTGTTAAGAGCCTGTTTAAATTTCTTAATAACATAAAATTTATCTTCAAAAACCCCTAGCCACCCCTAAAGGAGAATAGTCGTACGCGTGGTATCCCTTTAGGGAAATTAAGGGGTGAGCGCGGGTAATATCTTAATTATTTTAAGAAATTTAAACAGACTCTAAGTTATTACTGCAATAACTTAACAACCCAACAACTTAATAACCCTTATTCTGCTTTGTCTGAAATTTTTTTCCATTGGGGCAATTCAATCAAACGTTCTAATGCAGCTTCAAAACTTGTTAATGATTCGGGTGGCGCATCGGTACTTACTTTAAAAGTATGCTGTTTCCCTTTTAAATTGATAGAAGAATAGGTGGCAGGGAAATCGGCAATAAATGGATCGACATATTCACTTTGGAGTGTGTCTACACGATAATCCATAGCTGCCTCACTAAATAATTTTAATTGATCGCGGGTAAAACGTGCTTCATAAGTTCCTAATCGCGAAACCGCATTTTTACCTTTATAAATCGCATAACCGCTTTGGTAAATATTTACGGTGTAGGTTGGGCAACTGCCAAAGCAAGGGCTTCGGTCGAGCGAAACAAATAACGAGTCGGAATCGGAAAGTTGTTTGTCCGTTTGAGCAGATTTACTGCTTGTTTTGCAGCTACTAATAGTAATTGCAAAAAGTAAAGCAACTACTACTGGATACAATACAACCTTAAACACTTTCATTATGCTATGCTTTATAGATACTCCCTATTTATTATTTATTAGGTAATTTATATCCACGTTCTTTAGCCATATTTTCCAGCCGTTGCTGGAATTTAGATTTGGCCTGGGCAGCCGGTCTTTTCTTATTGGCCTGTATTTGCGCATGAATGGCGGCCTCATCAACAAACGAACGAAACAGAAACTGTTGCCCTATACTAATCATGTTGGCTAAGAAATAATAATAGTTGAGTCCGGCTGAGAAGCTGTTCAAAAATCCCATAAAGAATACAGGCATCAGGTACATCATCCATTTCATTTGTGGATTGGTAGCTGTTGTCTGGCTGTTAAAGAAAGTAAGTGCCAGTGTAGATGCTGTCATCAGCAAAGTAAAGAGGCTGACATGTGCTCCATAAAACGGAATAGTAAACGGGAGATCAAGTATTGAATCGTAGGTACTTAAATCATTAGCCCATAAGAAACCCTGCTGACGCAATTCGATGGACGAAGGAAAAAACCGAAGCATGGCAAACAAAATGGGTAACTGCAATAGCATGGGCCAACAACCACCCATCGGGCTAACGCCTGCCTTGCGATAAAGTCCCATCATTTCTTGTTGCAACTTCACAGGTTCCTCTTTAAACTTACCTTGTATTTCTTCCATCTCAGGTTTCAATACTTTCATTTTTGCTTGAGATAAATAAGCCTTGTAGGTTAATGGTAGCAATAGAATTTTGATAAGGATGGTAAGAATTAGAATGATGATTCCGTAATTCAAGTGGAAACTGTCGAGGAAATTAAAAACAGGTATAACCAAAAATCGGTTAACCCAACCAAAAATTCCCCAACCTAAAGGAATTTGTTTCTCCAATGAAAAGCCAATATGTTTGAGTGTTTGGTAGTGATTGGGCCCAATATACATTTGCATGCCAAAACTCTCTGAAGCAGTATGATTATAAGGAATGGTAAGCCCTGCACTCATCGTTTTTACATAATTTTCTTCTTCGTCTTCAGGATTTCTTACCTCCAATCGGGTGGGTTTATCAAAACCTTTATCTGCAATTAACACTTGGGTAAAGAAGTGTTGTTTCATACTCACCCATTTCACCTTTGTTTTAAGTTCATCGCTGGCCGATTCTGTTTCACTTAAATGATCTACTTCTTCATCCGTAAACTGATAATAAACCGTAGAGTTTATTCGCTCTGATTTCAGGTCTTTCTCCATACGATTCAATCGCTGACTCCAATCCAGTTCTAGCGAGCTGCTATTGGCAGCAATTACCTGATTCAGGTTCACCATATTAATACTAACTTTTACCATGTAGCTATCCGGTTCAAGCGTGTATTTATATTCCAGGTATTTATTTTCTCCCGCGTTCAATCGCATAGCAACAGAACCCTTTTCAATGCCGCTAAGAGGGGTAAAATAAAGGTCGTTGGTGGCAATGTTTCGGTTTTGGGAGAAAAAATTTAAGCCAAAGCGGGTACTGTCGCTTTCAAAAAGGATAACAGGCTTACCATCAAAAGTTTTATACTTTTTTAACTCAGCCGACTTAATTCTTCCACCATGAGTGGTAAAACTAAGTTTCAACACCTTGTTTTCTAGCGTAATCACTTCTTCCTTACCTTGTGAGGTAAGCGCAAAAGCGCCCAATCTATCGGCATCCATTGCAATACGAGCTGAGTCAGAGATGGCACTATCCGTTGCCACTGTATTTTGCGCTAACTTTGTTTGAAGGGCTGCTTTAGCCTCTTGTTGATGCGTGATTTCCTGCACTCTTGCAATGCTGTCCTGACGGTACTTTGCCGCTTCGAGCTGCTCCTTAGTGGGTTGATTGTAAATACTAAACCCAATAAGTATGGCACCTATCATTAAAAGTCCTATGACCGAATTTCTATCCATTGAAATTTTTTTTCGAGGGGCGAAGATAGTGGGTTTGGGAGAAGTGGGCAGTTGACAATTGGCAATTTACAAAAGGGCTTATTTTATCTGCTAAATCCTGCTATCTTTTCAATAAAGTCTCAAACCAATAGAATCTGGTGTTTTCATAAATAAAAGGTGTCAGAAAAGCTCGGGGAGTTGTTGAATCGCATTGAGCAAACCGATAAAATATGTAGCCTAATTAAACCCTTGAGAATTGTATTTTAAAAATATCGTGCCCTGAATATTGCTGGTTTAAATCATTCTAAATAATAATAGCTAAAGTTAATTGATTGGCAAGAATTGATTTTCGACCATATATGTTGCTTCCAACACCACGGAATTTCCCACCAGTCCATTGGTTCTGCTCACTAATCCTTATAATTTTTATTATACAACTGCATGTCAGTATAAGCAAACTGGTTTTGGTGCAGAGATAGCAGGAATTCCGTAAACTTATTTTAGGGCGACACACCTTTCGCGGGACGCTGAATAATCAGAACTACAAATATTCAAGCAACCGAAATCATCTGCTGAATAAACTATCTCTCTTGCGTAATATACTGTAGTTGCTTGCCCGAGTTGAGGATAAGCTGTATTTTGGTGGACTATTTTAAGCGAGTTAAAAACTAATAGTTAAAAGTTGAAATATTTTTATGTCAGTGTTAAGAAGTAAAAGTTATTTGCATGCAAAAAAACTTTTAACTTTTAGTTTTTCACTTTTAACTCTGTGCGCTTTTTCACAGCAGCAATACACCTTCACCAATTACACCCAGGAACAGGGTCTGCCATCAGGAACTATCAGCGGCATTTATAAAGACACAACAGGTTACTTATGGCTTACAAGTGAAGAAGGCGTTGCGCGATTTGATGGGTATAACTTTAAAGTATTCCGTCACAATCCTGATGACAGCACCAGCTTGCCCACTGACGTTGCATGGTATGGAGCGTTTCCGCGCTATGGAGATATTTATTTTGAAACACCGGGAAGGTTTTGCAAATACAATCCGGCAACAGCATCATTTACTTTTAAGCTACCCTTTGGTGATACCTTAGACCTGTTTCGCATTTATGAAGTAAAAGGCATCAGCGACTATTATTGGGCATTAAGCAAATCTTCAGTTTTCAAAATAAGCAAAGCCGGTGCTGAACGCTTTGCGCTTCCCTATCCTATAGCGCCCAAAGACTGGAGGGTTATAGCATCGGCTGATAACCGCGTGCTGCTTTCAACCAATTCAATTGGAAAGCCTCAATTACTGTTTTTGGATGAAAAATCGAAAACGATTACAGAAGTAAAAATCTTAGATAGTGAAGGAATAGAAGACACTTCAACCTTTGCAGATGTATTTTTTACCGGACACGATTTTTATCTCTTTAATAAGAAAAGTGTATTTCGTTTTAATTCCGTTACAAAAGCTTTTGAATGGCAATTTGATTTAAAGCACAAAGGTAATTTTGATTATACTTTTCAATTCTATCTTCCGCTTAACGATACGCTGGTAATTATCCGCTCTCAAACGGGTTTCATTAACATCATCAATATCCGTAAAGGCGAAGAGCAATTAGTTTATGTAAATAAAAGGATTCCCGAACAGGAATTGACTGACAGAATGATATTGGGCTGCACGGCAGATAATAATGGAGGAGTGTGGATGGCAACAGCACAAATGGGCATTATACATTATAACTTATTTACAGGTGAATTGACACAATACATTCATGAACCCGGAAATTCAAACAGCCTGCCCGGCAACATGATTGACAGAATATTGGCTGATGAAAACGGAGTAATATGGGCTTCATGCTTCGGGCATGGCTTGATAAAGATGGAGCCGGTAACTGCGCTTTTTAAAACTGCGGTTCCCGCCACTACTAAAGATTCATACACTGAAGGGCAGGGCTTTAGCGCAAACATACGCGGCTTCCTCGAAACAGATGATGGTTATTGGATTGCTACCATGAATGGGTTGTTCAGTTATTCAGGTGAGACGCAACAGTTCAGCAATATACAATCGCTCTGCCCTACCAGTATTGAAACCCGTAGCGGTAATTATGACAGGCTTCTTAGCCAGGGTTTTCCTTTTGGCTCGCTTGCAAGAGACTATGCTGGTAATATATGGATTGGAACATGGTATGGTGAATTGGTTATATATAATCTAAAGTTGAAGCGTTCCTATTCAATAAAACCAACGCTTTTAAAGGACGATAAGGAAACCATATTCAGAAATCTCTTCTGTGACAGAAAGAACAGGATGTGGATTTCAACCTGGGGCAAAGGTATTTGCATGGTTGATTGCAATGCTTTGAATTTTGAAAAGATTAATGACAAGTTTGAATACAGTTTTCCTGATGCGAATGATGCTGCTGCTCTTCCTCCGGGAATTGCTTTTGTTGTTTCTGAAGATGCCATGAGCAATATTTGGGCAGGCACTGAAAACGGATTGTGCCGATATAACGAGCAAACAAAAAAGTGGAAACGGTATTCCAATATTCTCGGCAATGAAAAGAGTTTACACAACAACAACGTAAGGAGCTTATGTCTTGATAAAAAAGGAAACCTTTGGATAGGAACCAATGGTGGCGGGCTGAACCGTTATAACAAGGAACAGGATAATTTCACACATTTCACAAAAGCAAACGGGTTGCCTGATGACCGAATCTATACCTTGGTTTGTGACAATAACGGAATGTTGTGGATGGGTACAAACTACGGCTTGTGCAGGTTCAATCCGATTGATTATTCCAGTAAGAATTTTGGTGAGAAGGACGGCATACAGAATTATGAATATAACACGGGCGCTGCCATCAAGTTGAAAGATGGCACACTGCTCATTGGCGGAATTACTGGTTACAACATCATTGACCCTGACAAGATTGAAAACAAAAAATCAACGCCACCTGTTATAGTCATTTCTTCTTTTAAAATTTATGATAGGGAAATACCTGTCGGTAACGGACATCTGAATCTGAAATATGATGAGAACCGTTTCACCTTTGAATTTGCTGCATTAAGTTTCCTCCGTAATCAAAAAAACCGTTATGCTTACATGCTCGAAGGAGTTGACCGCGACTGGATTTTCACCGACACACGCAGGTATGTAAGCTATCCAATACTACCACCGGGTACTTATACTTTCAAAGTGAAAGCATGCAACAGTGATGGTGTATGGAATGAAACAGGAACGCAAATGCAAATTACAATTACTCCACCCTGGTGGAAGCAGATTTGGTTTGTGATTTTATGTATTATGGTTAGTGCCGCAATCATATACTTAATTTATAGGATGCAGCGCAACCGCAAGAAGCAGATGGAAGCGGTAAGAGCACGCATCAGCCGCGATTTGCACGATGATATGGGCAGCACCCTGCAGAGCATTTCAGTAATGAGCGAGATAGCACGCATGAAATCAAAAGCAGACAATATGCAGGAGTCAATGCCTTTTATCGAAAAAATCGGTAACGCTTCGCGTGACATGGTAGATAAAATGAATGACATAGTATGGGCAGTGAATCCGCAGAATGATCATTTCGAAAACATCATACTTCACATGCGTGCATTTGGCGGAGAGCTGCTTGCAGGAAAAGATATAGCCCTGCATTTCAAAACAGATAGTGGTTTAAACAAAATCATTCTTTCAATGGAAAAGCGAAAATCATTTTTCCTCGTTTATAAAGAAGCATTAAACAATGCCTATAAATATTCCGGTGCAAAAAATGTGAATGTTGAAATCTCCAAAACCAATCAAAAATTAATATTAATTGTTGAAGATGATGGAGTAGGATTCAATATGAATGAAGACCGTTTAATAACAGGTGGCAACGGATTAAAAAACATGAACACAAGAGCAACAGAATTGAACGGCAACATTTTATTTACATCTCAACCGGGACATGGAACAAAGATTAGTCTCACAGTAAATCTTAAATAAAAAAACGAGAACTACTCAAAGTAGGTAGTAACTCCTCAATACCATGTTATACTTTTACTCCGAATTACATGAATATCAAAGTTGCACTTTTTGAAGATAACCCGCTGTTGCGTGACAGCCTGTTCCAGCTAATAAACGGTACTGATGGTTTTATATGCACTGGCGCATTTCCCGATTGCACTGACCTGCTTCGAAAAGTTGAATCAGCTGATCCTGACGTAATCCTGATGGATATTGATCTTCCGGGTGGAATGAATGGTATTGAAGCAGTAGCACAAATCAACCAAAAATTTCCGGGGATTATGATCATTATGCAAACAGTTTTCAATGACAATGAAAGAATATTTCAATCCATTACTGCCGGTGCATCAGGTTATCTTTTAAAAAACACTTCGCCTGCGCGCATCCTTGAATCCATACGTGAAGCAGCTACAGGCGGAGCGCCCATGACTCCAAGCATTGCTCATAAAATCCTCGAAGTTTTCCGGAGTAAAAAACCTGCCTTACCGGCTAAAGAGCAATCACAGCTCAACGACAGGCAGAAAGAAATTCTCGAATGTATTTTTAACGGTATGAGTTATAAGTTGATTGCCGAGAAGATTTTCATATCGGTTGACACCGTACGCTACCATGTCAAAAACATTTATGAAATCCTGCATGTTCATTCGCGTGATGAACTGATTTCAAAAATGGGGAGGTAGTTCCTTTTAAAGCTAAAAGTTAAAAACTATTCACTTTTAACTATTCACTATTCACTTTCCTATCTTAACTATTCACTTTTCATTATTCACTTTTAGTTTTTAACTAATAAAAAACTACTCATTTTAGGTAGTGCGACCTGCTTCGGTTGATTCTATTTTTGAAGGATTAATTATTGAACGATTTACAAATTATACATTCAAACCTGCCTGTTATACACTAATCTAAACATTAAACAAAAAAAATCAATTCAAACTTTAGAAAATAAATCAAATGAAAAAAAATCTACTAAAAAAGTTATCAGCTTTCATCGTTACAGCAATACTGCTTTCTGTAAGTGCAAATGCACAAATTGTTTACACGGATGTAAATCCGG
This sequence comes from Bacteroidota bacterium, assembly GCA_031409815.1. Taxonomy (GTDB): domain Bacteria; phylum Bacteroidota; class Bacteroidia; order AKYH767-A; family OLB10; genus JANLUX01. The sequence goes on along the minus strand of JANNXV010000199.1, from coordinate 6,747 downwards.
ATGTAACAAAAACCTGCTCTATTTACAATCCTACCAGTGGCTGGAATAGTTTAATGTACGACAGTATTGACATAAATAATGATGGCGTTTTTGACTTAAAATTTGATCTGAGTGTATACAGGAGTCCTAGTGGGAAAGTCAGAAGTGGATTTGTAAAGGCATCTCCGCTTAATGGTGGTGCAATATTAACGGACACTTCAGGATACCCTCTTAAAATGAATCTGAATGATGTTATAAGTACCAGTGGCAGTGCGAATATGGCATCAGATCAGATTTTGTTTTCTAAATCTCAATCATTCCTGAATCCAGTTGTTACATCCGGAAATTGGATTACTGCAACGGATGGATTTTTAGGACTTAAATTAGTTTCAGGAAGTCAATCCTATTATTGTTGGGTTCGATTGAATGTTGCAGTTGTTCTTGGAAATGGTAATCCTACTACTGCATCTTTTACAATAAAAGATTACGCATACAACACCATTCCCAACCAACCCATCCTTGCCGGACAAACAATTGCTACAGGAATAATTGAAAATTCTTTTGCTTCATCAATAAATCTTTACCCTAATCCCGCCCCTAATCAACTTACCATCGCTTTAGGAAGCAACAACAAAAAAGTTGAAGTAACCATCTATGACATTACCGGAAAAATAATTTACTCAACAACGGAAAGAGAAACGCAAAAGATAGAAGTGAATACAAATGATTTTGCAGAGGGAATTTATGTTGTGCAAATTCAATCAGCAGATTTTAGAGAAACGAAAAAACTTATCGTTGAAAAATAAATTCTAAAACAAAATAAAATGAAAAAACAACTACTAAAAATGTTTTATGCTTTCATCGTTACAGCAATGATGTTTTCTGTAAGTGCAAATGCACAAATTGTTTATACGGATGTGAATCCTGATACGACAATTAGCTGTTCATCCGTTGCATGCTGGCAATCATATAATCTTGATTTAAATAATGATGCTACAGTTGATTTTACGCTATATACCTCTTACGAATTTGTCCAATGCGGTATAACTACTTTCGGAATGAGACAGCAAGTTTACGTAAGTTCCCAAAGTGGAAATGGAATAGATACACTTATGATGAATGCCAATGATACAATAGGCAGTAATCTTTATTTTAGTGCAAGTTCTGTAACCTTGCGAAGTAAAACTTTTATGGGTGGCTCATGCAATGGTTCAAACGGAAGTTGGACAAGCTCATCAGACCATTATCTTGGTTTGCAAATTACAGTTGGAGCCAGCACTTATTACGGTTGGGCACGTTTGAATGTAGTTGTGCCCGGTGTTTATCCAACTTCTACAGTGTATTTTAGGGTAAAAGATTACGCTTATAATTCCATTCCCAACCAACCCATCCTTGCCGGGCAAACAACTGCCACAGGAGTAACTGAAAATTCTTTTGCTTCATCAATATCTCTTTACCCTAATCCCGCCCCTAACCAACTTACCATCTCTTTAGGAAGTAGCACCAAAAATATTGAAGTAACCATCGCTGACATTACCGGAAAAATAATTTACTCAACAACAGCAAGTGAAACACAAAAGATAGAAGTGAATACAAAGGATTTTGCAGAGGGCGTTTATGTTGTGCAAATTCAAACGGCAGATTTTATTGGAACGAAAAAACTTATCGTTAAAAAATAAATTTAAGTCACACTTTAAAAAATTAATCAAATGAAAAAACAACTACTAAAAAACCTTTATGCTTTCATCGTTACAGCAATGCTGTTTTCTGCAAGTGCAAATGCACAAATTGTTTATCACGACATAGTACCTGATGTAAATTACACCATAATAAGTTTAGCATCACAAACCTACAACCTCGACCTTAACGGAGATGGTACAACCGACTTTTTGATTAATGCAGCTCGGTATAGTATTCTGGGTGTCTTAGGCAGCTCCGTAGGTATAACTCCGCAGGGAAGCAATGCCTGTATTACCACAACTTTCAATCAAGTTAAAAAACTTGTTCTTGGCGATACAATAAGCTCAAGCCAGGCTTGGCAAGATACCACAGGGCAAGTCTTAAAAAGTTATTCACAATATGGTTTTGACCCTCCTACAACCAGGGGGGAGTGGAATACTGTAGTAGATGGCTATGTTGGTTTACAATTGATAAACGCTGGTCAAACTTATTATGGCTGGGTGAGAATGGATGTAACTGTAAGTTTATCATCTGCATCAATGACTATAAAAGATTACGCTTACAACTCCATTCCCAACCAACCCATCCTTGCCGGACAAACAACTGCCACAGGAATAAATGAAAATTCTCTTGCTTCATCAATATCTCTTTACCCTAATCCCGCCCCTAATCAACTTACCATCACATTAGGAAGTAGCACCAAAAATATTGAAGTAACTATCGCTGACATTACAGGAAAAATAATTTACTCAACTTCTGCATTCGCAGCACAAAAAATAGAAGTAAACACAAAAGATTTTGCAGAGGGAGTTTATTTTGTGCAAGTTCAGTCAGCAGATTTTATTGCAACGAAAAAACTTGTCATTGAAAAATAAATTTAATTCATCCCGATAGCTATCGGGACTAAAAAATTAATCGAATGAAAAAACAACTATCAAAAAAGCTTTATGCTTTCCACCAAACAAACGATTATCGGTAGTCAACCGGCTGTCGCTTATTTTACATTTGACGAATAAATTTTAACATCAAACAATAAAACAACAATCAGGCAAATAGTACAGCAATACTTAATTCAAAAGCCATGAAAAAACGCTTCCTTCTTTTTGCAATTATTAATTGTACATTTACGGGTAATTAAACAAAAAACTGCACAGTTGCTTGCGTGCTTATTTTTAAAAATAACTAAAAACTAAAAAATGCTACACAATTTTAAAATACAAACACCAAATTGGCTCAGTGTGTTAGGCCTTACGCTGCTTATTTCGATAATATGCATACGGGCTTATGCACAAACTACAGTAACCCTTGTACCATCTGCATATGGTGTCGTTAATGAAAGCGGGGTTGTTACTGCCAATTCGTTAAATGGGATTACAACACTTACGCCACAAACACAAAGAGGTTATTTTAGCTTTAGTTTAGCGGCCTTATCTGGTGTAACCATTACATCTGCTAACTTAGTTTATAGTACCGCAGCTGGAACAGTAAATTCTGGCTCTACTTTTAATCAATTAAATAAATCAACGACTGATTTGTCTTCACTTACTGGAACTATATTGTACAATGCTTGTGGCATAGGAGGAAATACAGCAGAGTTATTTACTGGGGCATGGAGCGGCACCCCCCATCCTTTAACATTACAAACTAGTGGGCCAGCAGGCGGTAGCGCTTTGGTAGCAGCTTCATTGCTTTCTTATTTACAAACTCAATTGTTTTATGGTTTTGCGAGTTTCTCTTTAGTACGCGGAAGTTCGAATTCTTATAATTTCCAAGTACCTTATCTTGTAATTACATACACCGGAGGTTCACCATGTGCAGGTACGCCTGCGCCTGGTAATACGCTTGCTAGTGCAGCATCAGGTTGCCCAGCAGATGCCCTTATCCTTTCTTTACAAAATGCTACACCAGGTTCTGGGGTAAGTTTTCAATGGAGTAATTTATCTGGTCCCATTCCAGGTGCCACAAACCCATCATATTCAACTGCATTTGCTGCAGCTAATACATACTCTTGTGCTGTAACTTGTTCAAATGGAGGTTCTCCTATAACAACCATTTCAAATCCGGTATCTGTAACGGTAAGTTCATTCTTGAATTGTTATTGTGCTTCAGCTGCAACTCTTGCTGGGGATGAAGATATTTCTAATGTAACCTTTGGTACGTTAAATAATTCTTCTGGGTGCGCTTCGGTATCACCAGGTCCAGGATCTGTAGCTGCTAGGTACTCGAATTATAGATCTGGTGTGGGCGCTCCGGCAGCCCCAATTGTTTCACAAATGCAAACAGTTCCTTTATCTGTCACTCAAACTTCATGTGGCGGTGCTTATGGCAATATTACCGGTGTTTATATCGATTACAATCAAAATGGTAGCTTTACTGATCCAGGTGAAAATGTATTTACCGGACCCTTTGTTTCAGGTAATCATACTGATGCAACAACCATTACTATCCCGATTACAGCCACCGTTGGTTTAACGGTTATGCGTGTTGTAAATGTTGAATCTAATGTTGTTTCTCCCTGTGGTACTTTTGGTTATGGAGAAACCGAAGATTACGTTATTGAAATTGTAGCTACTACAGTATGTGCAGGTATGCCAACACCGGGTAATACACTGGCTAGTCAAAATCCTCCACTATGCCCGAATACCAATGTAACTTTAACTTTGTCAAACCCACCTGGATCAACTGGCAATACTTATCAATGGTATAACAACGGAGGGATGATTCCAGGTGCAACAAATAGTAATTATACAGTGGTTAATTTTACTGCAGCTGATGATTATTATTGTAATGTTACTTGTACAAATACAAGTCAAACTGCAAGTTCTAATCCAATTAGTCTTACAATGAATAGTTTCTTAAACTGTTATTGTGCAGCATCTAGTGTATATGGTACTACTGGCTTAACTTACGGAGTCATTTCAAATGTTACGTTTAATTCATTGAATAATGCCAGTTCGGCACCAGTGGTGTCGCCTTATTATACAAATTATTCGCCTTTAGGCACTTCTGTCAGTGCAGGTTTGCCTTATTCATTATCGGTCACTTTACCTCAAAATGGTCAGGCAGCAGTTTGGTTCGATTGGAATCAAAATGGCATTTTTGAAAATACACCCGATGAATTTATGTTTATGGGTAATAATGGAAATACTTCTCCTGCTACATTTACCCAAACTATTAATGTTCCGGTAACAGCCTTAGGTGGTGTAACTCGCATGAGAGTTCGAAGTGAGGCGTATTTTTATGCGAACCTTCTAGGTACTCAATCATGTGGTAATTTAAACTATGGAGAGACAGAAGATTATCAATTAACGGTTCTTATTCCAACACCTTGTGCAGGTGCCCCTGCCCCTGGTAATACGACAGCGAACTTAACATCTGTTTGCCCTGGAGGAAGTGTAAATTTAGGAATTGCAAATTCATTTAATGTAACAGGAATTACCTATCAATGGTATAAGAATGCCGTTTTAATTGCTGGTGCAACGAATGCTTATTATACAGCAGTAGTTACTGCGGCGGCTGATTTTTATTGTAATGTTACTTGTACGAATTCATCGTTAACCACTGCGTCAAATGTGGTAAGTATTGCTATGAATCCTTTCTATGCATGCCATTGCTCATCGATGTCATCTCAAACTACAGATGAAGAAATTTATCAAGTTACCTTAAATGGCTCTTCAACCAATGCAGCGTATGCGAATGCAAATGGATGTGCAGCTGCAGCTCCCGGTCCGGGCTCACAACTCAGTAAATATTCTAATTTTACAACGATTGGGTATTTATCATCAATTACACAAACAATTCCTGTATCATTTGAAGTAAGAGTAAATGAGTGCAATGGGGCTCCTTTTTTCAGTAATGGAGTTGGTGTGTGGATAGACTTTAATCACAATGGATTATTCACCGATCCAGGTGAAGCTGTTTACATTGAAGCATCAACGAGTAAAGCTACAGGGGCTTCTCCAGCAGGTGATAAAGTGATTTCAGGTTCCTTCACGGTTCCAATCACGGCATTGTTGGGCGCTACAACGATGCGTGTAATAAGTGCAGAAGGTTATTATGGCTCAACGTTAACCCCATGCATGCAATATGGATATGGAGAAACCGAAGATCATTTAATTCAAATCTTACCAGCCCCTCCATGTTCTGGAACACCTAATCCAGGCAATACCTTAGCAAGTTCTTATAGTGTATGTTCTGGTGGAAACGTGAGTTTCTCTTTGCAAAATGCTACTATTGGCGCAGGTGTTACGTTTCAATGGTATAATAACGCAGGCCCAATTGCCGGTGCAACGAATAGCTCTTATTCACAAGTGGTTTTGGCTGCTGATGATTTCTATTGTAATGTAACTTGTAATAATTTAGGATCACCAATTACCACTGCTTCCACGCTGGTAAGTGTTGCATTAAGTTCTTTCAATACTTGCTATTGCGCATCTTTGGCATCTACAACTACAGATGAAGAAATTTATCAAGTTACCTTAAATGGCTCTTCAACCAATGCAGCTTATGCGAATGCAAATGGATGCGCAACTGTGGCTCCTGGTCCGGGCTCACAGCTCAGTAAATATTCTAATTTTACAACGATTGGATATTTATCATCCATTACACAAACAATTCCTGTATCATTTGAAGTAAGAGTAAATCAATGTAATGGGGCTCCTTTTTTCAGTAATGGAGTTGGTGTGTGGATAGACTTTAATCAAAATGGATCATTCACCGATCCAGGTGAAGCGATTTACATTGAAGCATCAACCAGCGCTGCTACAGGGGCTTCTCCTGCAGGGGATAAAGTGATTTCAGGTTTCTTTACGATTCCAATCACGGCATTATTGGGCGCCACAAGGATGCGTATAATAAGTGCGGAAAGCTATTTTGGCCCAACGTTAACCCCATGCATGCAATATGGATATGGAGAAACCGAAGATCATTTAATTCAAATCTTACCAGCTATTCCATGTTCCGGAACACCAAGTAATGCAAATACGGTTTCAAGCGCTCCATCGGTTTGTTCTGGCGCAGCTATCACATTATCACTTTCTACATATAATGCGTTTACTACCTACCAATGGCAATCATCTCCTGATGGTG
>JANNXV010000198.1:0-14626 GCA_031409815.1 Bacteroidota bacterium | reverse complement strand
GCGGCTTGCTTTTACCTTGGCAAATTATACTATCGTCAGAAAAGATACCGCAATGCTCTACCCTATTTTGAAAAGGCCGATGTTTATTATTTAACCAATGAAGAAATACCGGAATTTTATTTTAAGAGCGGATACTGCTATTACATGAAAACTGACCTTGAACGAGCAAGTAAGAATTTTAAGGAAATAGTTAATGTAGAATCTAAATATCAAACGGCAGCTCAATACTATTATGCACATATTGCATATGCCAACAATAATTATTCTACTGCACTTGAACATTTTCAAAAGCTCAGCAGTTCAGAAACATTTGGAAACATTGTGCCCTATTACATTACCCAAATTTATTTTGAGCAAGGGAAATACAATGAGCTGATAGCATATGCTAATCCAATTCTTGAAAAAGGCGGAGCTCAAAACGAAAACGAAATGCGCAGGCTTGTTGCTGAATCATACTACCGCAATGCCGATTTTAAAAACGCAAAAGCACAACTTGCCATTTACAGTAAAAATGTTCCTACAATCAACCGCAATGATTTATATAGCCTTGGCTATTCAGAATATCGCAATCAGGATTACAAACAAGCCATTGAACACTTACAAAAAGTGGTAGCGATTGACGACTCACTTTCGCAAAATGCGTATTATCATTTAGCTGATTGTTTTTTAAAAACAGGAAATAAACAAAGTGCCCGTAGTTCATTTCAAGCGGCCGCCAAGACAGATTTTAATCCATACATTAAAGAATCGGCACTATTTAATTATGCCAAACTTTCGGCAGAATTAAATTTTCAACCTGTTGCGATCAATGCTTTTCGCGATTTCCTTAAACAATATCCCCAATCAAAAAATGCGGATGAAGCCAATGAATCAATAGCTCAATTATATCTGACCACCCGAAATTATAAAGATGCTCTTACAGCACTTGAAAATGTAAAGGCCAAAACCGGACGATCAAAAGAAGCGTATCAAAAGGTAGCTTATTACCGTGGTGTAGAATTTTTTAATGATGGCGATCTGGATAAGGCAATAAACATGTTTGAGAAGGCCATTATTAATGATGTAGATCAATCTCTTCGAGCACAAGCCATGTATTGGAAAGCAGAAGCTTTATACAAACAGGAAAAATATGAAGCAGCTATAAAGCAATATCGAATTTATATTTTCAACCCTCCATCTGTAAGCACATCAATGTATAATCTGGCTAATTACAATATGGGATATTGCAGTTTTAAAATGTCCGATTATGCTGAGGCGCAAAGTTGGTTCAGAAAGTATATTAAGAACAAAGCCGAATCAGATAAAACACATTGGGATGATGCAAATATTAGAACGGGTGATTGTTTGTATGCTATGCGCCAATCAGAAAATGCATTAGATTTTTACACTGCAGCCATTGATAATAATGCAGCCTCTAGTGACTATGCCATGTACCAAAAGGGAATTATTAAGGGTTTGCAAGGCGATTTGCATGGAAAGACAGGAACCATGGAAGCATTGATGACACGCTATCCGAAATCAAAATACAGAGTGGATGCACTATTTGAGCGAGGACGTTCAGAATTGGCTCAAGGAAATAACGAAGAGGCAAAAAAATCATTTACTGAAATCACTACCAATTACCCAAAGAGTAATTACTCAAAGCGCGCTTTGGTAAATATGGGATTGATTTATTATAACGATAAACAGGATGAACTTGCCCTCACAACCTATAAGCAAGTGATCAACAATTACCCGGGTAGCAGCGAAGCATCAGAAGCATTAACCGGTTTAAAAAATATTTATATCAATAGCGGTCATCCAAATGATTACTTTGATTATGTAAAAACTGTTCCCAACGCCAGTGTTAGTACAGGAGCTCAAGATTCAATCACCTATGAGGCTGCAGAACAACGTTATTTAAAGGGAAACATTGATGAAGCATCCAAAGATTTCGAAAATTACCTTTCGCAATTTCCTTCTGGTAGTTTTAGATTGAACGCCACCTTTTATAAAGCAGAATGCGATTTCAAAAATAAAAATAGCGAAGCTGCTTTGCCTGGTTACCAATTTATAATTGAACAACCGCGCAATGTGTACACCGAAAAATCTTTGCTCAAAGCAGCCTTTATTCAGTTCAATGCAAAACAATACGATCAGGCAATAGTGAATTATGGAAAGCTGGAACAGATCGCTGATTTACGCGACAACATAATATCATCACAAGCAGGTTTGATGCGGTGCTATTATCTCACCGCAAAATATGATCAAAGCATAACCTATTCTCAAAAACTGATTTCTGGTGATAAAGTATCCAACGAGTTAATTAATGAAGCACATTTAACTTACGGCAGATCTGCTATGATGAATAGTGATTTAACTATTGCACAAAAAGAGTTTACCACTATTGCCAAGCAATCGAGTGAAGCAGGTGCGGAATCAAAATATAATCTCGCATTCATTCAATTCAAACTTTCAAACTTTAAATCATCAAAAGATCAATGTTTTGAAGTAATCAACCAAGTGCCATCATACGATTTCTGGATTGCCAAGAGCTTCTTGCTTTTATCTGATAATTATATAGCACTGAAAGATACTTTTCAGGCAAAAGAAACTTTAAAGAGTATTATTGATAATTATGAAAAGAACCCCGCTGACAAAGAAGACATTCGTGAAATGGCTAAGCAGAAGTACGAAACACTAATTGTGAATCAAAACAAAGATGTGCTTAACAATGAGGAAAATAAAAATGTTCAACCAGAAGAAGACCTTAGTAAAGACAATGAACAATAAAACAAAAATGAAACAACTGAAAATCGCAATAGCTACAGCATTGCTCATTCAATGCAGTTCAATAATTCATTCCAATGCACAATCAAATTCAAAAAACCTGGGTAACGAAGATGTTACTATTATTAAAGAATATCAGCCGGTTTTAAACGATGCCTTTAAAATTTCAATACTACCTCAAGGTGATACATCAACCAGTGTTGCGATTCCATTAAATTATGAAATCGAACCCAAACAGATGATTACGAATTATAACATTACACCAATTAAACCAGTTAAAATTAAAGATGATGTTATTAAGAAATTATACCATGGCTTTATTAAAGGTGGTTACGGAAACTACAATACACCACTTATAGAAGCTACCTATAACAGCCTTCGCTCCAAAACTTTTGATGCTGGTGTGCATTTTAAACATATGTCGTCAACTGGCGAACTTGATGGATACGGTTATCCTGGTTTCAGTAACAACCAGTTTAATGCAACCGGAACTAAATTCTTCGACAAGAGTTCACTAAATGCCGATATTGATTACAGTCGTGATGTGTATCATTATTACGGTTATGAATCGCCTCCTGAATTATTTACAAAAAGTGAAACCAAACATTTGTTTAGTGATGTGATGGCAAGTTTTGTTTTTACTTCCAACAATGCTGATAAGGACGCATTGAAGTATAACGCAGGTTTCAGTATTTACAATTTTCGTGATAATCGAAACAGTGATGAGTCGAGCGAAACTATTACCGGAAGCCTTGGAAAAATAATTGGTAATGGATCTGGCGATATAAAATTTACAGCTGACCTAAATCAAACTCAGCAGGCCCAACAGGATTTAAATAGAAATATTTTTACACTAGAGCCACGCTATCAATTTAAAAAGGATCTTTTTAACTTAACATTGGGCGTTAACGCAAATATTGAAAGTAACGACTCAAAAACACTTTATCATTTATACCCTCACATTTTAGCAAAATATCAGGTGATTGACGATGCTTTTTCAGTGTATGCAAAATGGACCGGTGAACTTCGAAGAAATAATTTAAGGAGTCTATCAAAGGAAAATCCATTTTTAGACAAATTCACGGAATTTAAAAACACCAACGACAAACTCGACTTATCATTAGGAACTAATATCAAACTAAGTCATGATGTAAATGCAATTGCATCGATAGGTTACAGTCGTTTATTAAATGAAGTATTTTTTATTAATACAAATGATGTGCCTGTAATGTTTGAAACAATCTATGATGATGTTGACCTTGTAAACTTACACGGACAACTTGATTATAATCAGTCAGAGAAAACAATAATTGGACTTAATATCGATTTCAACTCCTACAACATGGATATAGCCAACACCAAGCCATTATATAGACCATTATACAGAATAGGCCTAACAGGCAAATATTTGATTGCAGATAAAATTGAAATCAAAGGCGATATCTATTTTAACGGAAGTAGTTATGCTTTTGATTATGAAAAGAGCACTACAATACCGGCCTATAAAACAATTAAAGGTTATGTTGATCTAAATGCAGGAGCTATTTATCACTATAGTAAAATTTTGAATGTTTTTGTACAGCTTAACAATGTAACAATGAGCCGTTATTATCAATGGTACAACTATCCAAGTTATAGGTTAAATGCCATTGCAGGGGTGACATATTCTTTTTGGTAGTCCCAAAATCGCCTAATCAATAAGGCGGTTTCTGTAAATTTTCTCATTCAAATATAATTAACGCACTTTCTCTAAAGAATTGCGATAAACTAGTCATTCATTTTAAAGTAAAATCATCATCTAACTCAATAAATTCTGAATGGTTAATTATCCACTGCAAATGTTCGTCAGGCAAATTGCTTAATGCAATTACCCTTCTTAATTCTTCAATGCCGGCTTGCATAATTTAATTGTTTAAAGTATAGAAAGGATTAATTGGTGTCCAAATTAGCAATTAAAAAACAAATAGAATTATTTGCAAAATCAATTAGAAACATTTAAAATTTGGAATTTTAAATATACTTCATAGAAATAATTTAGCTTTTGTTCTTCTTACTCGCCAAATGTTCTTAGCTATTAAAAAAAAGAGGTAAGCAAGCTTACCTCTTTAAGAAATCAAAATATCCTCTTAATTACCCTATTTTGCAATTGTTGCAACAAAAGGAGACTGTTTGGTTACAACTGTACCTAAAATTTCCTGAGTTATTGCATCCTGAATAAAAACAACTAATCTTACTTCTTTGAAATTCATTTCTCTGTCATCATTAGTAAAAGAGAGTTTAACATTATTCTCCTGTCCTGTCATTTGAGCACCAATAACTCTACCATTAGTATCTGGCAACATTGCTCTAAAAATATTATCGAAATGGTCGATTCCATTTACAGCCTTAGTTTTGTATCGCTTTTCATGATTAATATTATTTTCTGTAACAACTACAAATAATCGGAGGTTTTTAGAAGGATTACCTTTTAAGGAAATAGCATTTACAAGAATATCGGTAGCATGGTTTTTGCCTTTCATCTTGGGCGTACAAGAAACGTTAATCTTGAATTGAGGAGCCTGATTATACTTGGCATTAATTAGTCTTGAATTCACATAAGACAAATGCGAAGAACTGGCAACTGGGCTTTTTCCATTCACCATTGCTGATGGAAATCCTTGATCCAGTTTATAATGAAAATATCGCTGATACCCATCTTTATTGTAATTATAAAAAGTATCAAGACTATAAAAACAATGATAACTGATAACCGCAACTTTACCAGGGTTTGCATCAATTAAAGCGTTGAACGCAGAATCGTTTTGACTACATGCGCCACATCCAGTTTCGGTAAATTGTTCAACAAGCACTAGGCTTTGAGCTGAAGCGAAAAAAGAGTGAATCGTAAGAATAAATAAAAATAAAATTGATTTTTTCATATTGTTACTAGAGGTATAAAGTGTTTAACTATAAAATTTATTTTCTAACTGGGGTTAAAGTTATTGCAGGATGTTCAAAAATGCAAATAACAATTAAAATTAAACAATTCAATCACCAAATTTTCATTTTTACAGATAGCAAACCAACTACTGTTAAATGTTATTCTACTACGAATAACTTATTTGCTACCAATTTATTATTTGCACTTAAATGTATAAAAAAGATGCCCTTATTTAATCGACTAACATCTGAAATTAGTTTTGAGTGGACTCCAACAAATTCTTTATGATTAGAAATATTCATTACAAGTCGACCAGTTAAATCAGCAATAAGAATTGCAACTTCAGCAGGCTGAGATAAATAATAATTAATAGAAAAATCTCCATTGGTTGGATTAGGAAAAATTGTTAAATCAACTTTTTGAAATTCGTTTTCTTGTGAACCAGTTGCCGAAACAAACGAAAAAGTTGATGTAACTGGTAAATGATCAGAAGCATAATGCAATGCATTGGCCACATTAACAGGCACTGCAGTGTTTGGTTGTTGATTAATAGAATCATTCCAGTGGCCCCCATCATTGCCAACTGGAACAGTTGTGCCAGATACGTATGTAATACCTCCAGGTTGTGACACAGCAGTAGAATATAAAATCATATCAAACCGATCATCAAGGCCGCCTGTTGAACCGTTGCCAAAACTACGCGTACGTGTACTCTGTGTATGATGAAACCGATATGGATAATAATTCCAATACCCGGTTAAGTTCAAAGGATCCACAAAATTCCCGTCATCGGTAACATTGTCTTGTTTTATTTTCTGATATGCGATTTCACCGCTACCATAAATATTGAAATCACCACAAATTATAAAATCTGTGCCAATTGGTAATAAATTGGTGTAAGCGCGTAACTGATCAACTTCAATACTGCGAGCAATAGAATCAGCAGAAGAAGATCCTGCTTTTAAGTGACAAGAAAGAATACGAATAGTGTCACCTGTAGCCAGATGAACAAGCTTAAATTCATTGATATCGCGCAATGCGGTATGAATGGGTGTGTTGGAAATAAATTGAAACAATGATGTTTTATAAAAAATCCCATTGTCGGTATCGGGACCATTGATATATGCCCCTGCACTGTATTGATTACCTCCTAAAATACTTGAATTATTCATTACATTATTCAGAAACATAGATACGCTGTTTGTGGAAGCATTTTCCTGAGTCACCATTATATCAGGGTTTACATATTGAACTACCGTGCGGTAATTCGGATTGCGAACCAAAGTGTCAGCAGTTAAGGCTGAACTACTTGGATAATTCAGCAGATTCCAGGTCAATAACTTAACGTTGTAGCAAGGAGCCACAGTGTTAAATCCAAGCAAGAGTGAAAAAATGAAAATACTGCTGATCCTAATCATAAATAATAGGGAATTTATTGCAAATGTAGAAAGGCTTAACGATTAAAACCATTCATCGACTATAATTACACCATGAAACTTTTACAAATATGAATTTAATTACATAGTCAATATTACCTGTTTTTGTTTTAATTTTACTTGTCGTAAATAATACAGCTATGAAAAGAATTATAACATTTTTACTTGCATCATTTCCTGCTCTCGGTTTTTCACAAACTTTTACCTCCAATAACCTTGTTCATATACCTGATGGAAGTGTTGAAGTTTACGATTCAGTGCAGGTAAGTGGTTTGCCCAATACAATTAATTCATCGTTCGGTTTAGCCGGAATGTGCTTTGATATTACTCACACTTTTGTAGCCGATTTACAGTTAAGGCTTAAATCACCCAACGGAAATTCTATTTTTATTGCTGTCGGTGTAGGCGGAAATGGTGATAATTTTACAGGAACCTGCATTGCTGAAAATGGTATTGACGGAGCAATTGTTAACGGAACTGCTCCATTTAGCGGGATTTATATTCCCGTTGAATCATTGAATCAATTTAACAATGGCCAAAACCCCAATGGATGGTGGTATTTTGCATTGCAGGATTTGGGCACACCAGATTCAGGTGATGTTAATTTTTTTTCGCTCACTTTCAGTAACAACCCTCCTCCCGATCCGCTACCTCCTACACCTGTTTGTAATGGTTGTGTTTGCCCCGGTGGTGGTGGTGGTCCTTGTGATTTATTACCAGACATGACAGCTTCTGCATTAGCAATCTCACAAAGTATTGACCCAGTAACACATTTTTCATTTAATGAAACACCCGGTCAATTAGCTTTTGAAAATGCAACTCCCAATATCGGTTATGGACCTATTGAAATAATTGGAGTTGATACCTGTTATTGTGGTACTACAATGGTTCCGTGCACAACTGTTGCCTGCCCTGGCACTGATACCTTAAAGCAAAAGATTCATCAGGTAATTTATCAGAAAATTAGTGGAACCGACACGTTGCAATCTTATACTCGAACAGCTGGCTTGATGAGTTATCATTCTTCACATGGTCATATACATATTGACCATTGGGGCGATTATACTTTAAGAACTGCTACTTCGAACCCAGATGCTACAACTTGGCCTATAGTGGGTGTTGATGTTAAACAAAGTTACTGTCTCGTGAATCTGGGCGATTGTAATAATTTATCTGGTTACTGTGTCGATACATCCGGCACAGTACTGCAACTTGCAGACCTTCCGAATGCAGGTTTGGGGTTTTATAGTGGCTGTGGAACACATCAGGGAATATATTCTGGAGGCGTAGATATTTATGTTGTCGGTTTAAATTCTGGAATTAATTTATCTAGTGTGTGCGATGGAGATTATTATATTGTTTCAGTAACTGATATTGAAAATAATATGCTCGAAAGCAATGAGAATAATAACTGGGTTGCTGTGCCGGTTACATTGAATCAACAAACTTCTGCTAAGCACACTCTCTCAGTTATTAGTGCGTTAACAATACAAGCTACTGCTAACAATTTAACAGCAGCAACTTCTTACACATGGGATTTTGGTGATTCAAGCCCATTGGTTTCTAATGTTAACCCTACCTCACATACTTATGCTGCCTATGGGACTTATTTTGTTACACTAACTGTGGTTGCACCATGCGGTACCTTTAGTAAAACAGATACCTTAGTGCTAACTCCACAAGGTCTTTATGAATACACATCTCCTACCGAATTTATATTGGCTCAGCCAAATCCTGCTAGCGAAAAATTGAATATTAATTATCACATAGACAGTGCAGGAAAAACTTTAGTAGAACTTTTTGATTTGGCTGGGAAAAAAGTAACTACCATCTCAAACAATCCAGAAAATGCAGGTCAACATTCCATCGTTTTCGATATCAATAAAAATAATATTGAGGCAGGCACCTACATTCTTAAATTGACTACTCATAATTTCCATCAATACTTTTGCAAATTAAGTGTTGTAAAATAACATCGCGCAGCATCCATTGCTTATCTAATATATTAGAATACTCGAATCAACAAATTTTCAGTCAACATTTGCTTGTTGAGATAATTTAGATCGTGTTGGATTTTTTGTCACGTTTTCTTGGTTGGATTGAATAGGTTCGTACAGTTAATTTTAAAAGTATGAAATCATTCCTATTTCTCCTTTTGCCTTTTATTACCTCCATTTGCTCTGGTGGTTTGCAAAAAGGTTTTGACAAAGGCGAAGCAAAGGATATGATTGCCATTTGTAACAGTTTTACATTTTTGGACTTATATAATTCAGACAATGCTATTATTCCAAAAGGTTATAAAAAGAGATATACTTCGGGTGTATTTGGAATGGAAAATAAATACCAGATTTACCAAAAGGGAAGTGTTGCTGTTATCAATTTTAGAGGGTCAACCGACAAACAATTAAGCTGGATTGAAAATATTTATTCAGCCATGATTCCTGCCAAAGGAATCATTGAAGTAGAGGGAGATAAATTTGAATACTGCTTCGCGATAAATGATAGCGCTGCAGTTCATAGTGGTTATGCTTTAGGAATCGGCTATTTATACAAAGACCTTATTTATCAGATAAATATTCTTAATCATGAAGGCATTTATGATTTCTTATTAACCGGTCATAGTCAGGGAGGTGCTTTATGTAACCTACTAAGAACATATCTTGAAAACGTACCTGATAGCATAATTTCAAAATTAAATACATTTAAAAATTATGCGTTTGCAGCTCCAATGGTTGGTAACAAAGAATTTGCAAACGAATATTCTACTCGATATTGCTCTGATAGTTCTAGCTTTAATATTGTAAACATAGAAGACTTAATACCTGCAATGCCTATTAGCTATAACGACAGTAATTATGCTGGAACAAATTTGAAATCATTGTTCTTTGACAGGGAGTCCTTTAGTATTAAAAAAGTGCTAGCAGAAGGCGGAGCCAATTTATTTCAAGAAAGAATAAGCCAACTAATAAATCGTGTTGGTTCATCGGCTGCAAAAAAAATTGGTAAAGAATTAGGTACTGTTCAAATGCCTGAGTATGTAAAGGATATTAATTATCATCCAATTTGTAATCGTATTGAATTATTACCATTTGAATATCCGAAAATTCTTAAAGATTCAAGCATTCTTATGAACGATTCGTTAATGAACATTTATGCAAAGGATGAAAATGGTAATTTAACTGACGAAAAATTTTATCGACATGGATCATGGGGGTACCAGCATAAACCTTATAATTACTATGTAACTATTATGAAACTTTATTTCCCGTTGGAATATAATCTGCTTGAAAAAAAATATTTAAAAGAGAATTTATAGTGCATAAAAAACAAGCTTGATTATTGAATCGATTATTTTAATGCCACAATTACAAACTCTGTTCTTCTATTAAGTGATTTATTGCTTTCAGAGTCGTTTGGCTTTAACGGTTTGGTTTCACCAAATCCACGATGATTTAATCTTGATTTTTCAATTCCATTTTCAATCAGATAGTCATACACTGCCTGTGCTCGCTGCTCAGATAATTTAAGATTGTCAGCTGGATTTCCTTGGTTATCGGTGTGTCCATTTATCTCAACTCTAATGGTACTGTTCAATTTCAAATAGTCAGCAAAGTCCTCGATAATTCGCTTGTCTTGTAAGGTTAGTTCAACTGAATTTGTCGCAAACAAAATATTATTCAAAGTATAACCTTTACCAACTTCATTTTTCTTCAAACTCAGATCCACCTTTTTGGGTTCGCTCAATGTCGAATCTTCTTTTGCAAAATACTCGGAATTAAAAGCATAACCCTCCTTTTTAACAGTAAGAATAAAATCACCGTTAAATGCAACCACTGAAACGTAACGTCCGGTAATGGTATCATAATTAACATCCACAAGTTGTTTTGTTGAAGTATTCTTTAATTCAATTTTTGCATTGGCAAGCGGTTCGTTATTCTCATCACGCAAATCTCCCTTAATAAACAATACTTTTTCAGGCCGAGCTTGCAAGTAGAGATCGAATGAATAGATATCATAACCTCCGCTTTTTGATATATTGTTGGAAGCAAAATATCCCTTCTGGCCATCGGTGCTAACAAAAAATCCTACTTCATCCCCCTCTGTATTAATTGGATAACCTAAATTAACCGGATTACTCCATTCTCCATTTGCATTTTGTCGGCTGTAATAAATATCATATCCACCCATACCAGGCAAACCATCTGACGAGAAATACAGGGTCTTACTATCTGGATGTAAAAAAGGAGTCTTCTCATTTCCGACTGTATTAATGCTTGCACTAAGTGGTTTTGGATTGCCCCATTTGCCAGTTGAGTTTTTCTGTGTTAAATAAATATCGCTGGTTCCATTAATAGAATCACGAAATGTAGCAAAGTACAAAGTCTTTCCATCTGGGGCTATACAAGGTTGGCTATCCCATTGTTTCGGGTCGTTTACATTATCACCAATAGATCGAGGTTCGCTCCAAACTCCAGCATTTTCATCACTGGTATAAATATCAAAGTTGCCATTTTTGTTTACTGTAAAAAACAAATGTTTGTTATCAATGCTGATGCTAGGTCCTCCTTCGTTATTACTATTACTTCTGTTAAAAGGAGGAAGCATTGGATCACCCTTTGCAAAACTGTCATCCCTTCGTTCGGCAAACATAAATTTTTCGACACTTAAGGGTGTGAGCGTTGATTTGTTTACCATATCAAAACGTCTGGTGAAGAAACAATAGTCATTGTCTGGAGAAATAATTGCTAAGTACTCAGGATCGGCTGTGGAAATTCCTTTTACCGGTTGTGGGTTAAACGCAACAGGCTTAGCTATTAATTTTGCCCGAACAATTTTTAGTTGTGCATCCTTTGCATCGGCTTCTTTAATTTTAGTGAAATCCAAAAAGCTCTGAAAATAAATCACCGCCTCATTGTATTTTTTTTTGTCATATAAAATACAAGCCAGCCGATAATGAGGTTCAGGTGCAGCATCCGGACATAATTGGATGAGTTTTGCATATGCAAACTCTATCGTTTTAAAATCCTTCTTAGTATATGCTGCATCCCCTAACAAATGCCAGGCTTCTGCAAATGTGCTATCTTCTTCCAATGCCTTTTCACAGTACTCCTTAACATCCTTATAGTCTTTATGTTTTTTTCTTGCTTCTGCCGCTTCATCAAAATATTTATTGGCCTTTTTTACTGATGATGGTATACATAACGATTTTTGTTGTGCAGAAACATCAATTGTGATGAAGCCAAATACTAACACACAAGTAGTAATTTTAATTGGGATAAATTTCAATCTTGTAATATTAAATTCTAAAACGCAAAAATGCTGTAAAAATGTTTAACACAAATTGGAAATAACAACGGGCTGATATTTTCAGTATTAATCTTCCAGCACTCCAAACTTTCCTTTGTTAACATCATCATAAGCCTGCAATACCTCTTCTTTGGTATTCATTAAAAAAGGTCCATAAGCGATTAATGGTTCATTAATCGGCTCACCACTCAATACCAATAAAATGCTGTCATCTTCAGCACTAATAGAAATTGTTTCGCCTTCGTTTTTAAAAAGAATAAAATGATCCACTGTAACAGTTTGTGTTCCATTTACATTAACTTGTCCTTCAATTAAAAGAATGCCTGTATTAAAATTTGCAGGAAGATCAAATTCAATAGTTTGATTTTTCTTGATTCTTATGTTGTACATATGAATGGGAGTAAAAGTAGAAGCAGTTCCTTTTATTCCTTTAAAATCTCCTGCAATCACATCCACTACACCGCCATTGTTTGCTAATTGAAATTTGTGAATCTGTTGATTGGTTATTGCCTGATATTTTGGCTGACTCATTTTATCTTTTGCAGGAAGATTAACCCACAATTGAACCATCTGAAAAGGACCTCCCATTTTACTGTATTCCTTTTCATGATATTCTTTATGCAAAACACCTGAGGCGGCAGTCATCCATTGTACATCACCTTCACCTATTACCCCACTATTCCCGGTGCTATCATGATGAGCCACTTTACCATGATAAGCTATAGTTACAGTTTCAAATCCCCGATGTGGATGCACTCCTACTCCACGAGGAATATCGCGCGGTGAGAAATCAATTTTCGAGTTATAATCCAACAGAAAAAATGGACTCATTCGTTGCATACCCAAATTATAGCCTCCCGGAAAAAAATTATGGACTCTAAAACCATCTCCCACCATATGTGGTGGCAAAGGAGCTAAGACATCTTGAATCTTCTTTTGTTTCATCATTTGTTCAGTCAATAAATTATAGAGAAGCAAAAGTAGTATCTAAAGACAACATCAGTTGATTCATCTTGAATGCCGTCAGTATTTCTTGAATTTGCAACTCGATTTTGAAAGCATGGTTATATTTGCAACACTCATATTTAACTAAATAATTATGTATAAAAGAGTTTTATTTTTTCTGCTACTAACTATCCATACTGTTCATGCTCAGCAAAGCAAGTCGCGAAGTTTTACGCAAGGCTATTTAGTGCAACTAAATGGAGATACGCTAAGAGGTAATATGGCAGCACTTTCGGAAGAGGAAAGTTGTGGTCGTATTGAGTTTAAAAAAAATAATATCGACACCGTAACAATTTATTCTCCAGATAACGTGCTACTTTATAAAAGAGAAGGCTCCGTTTATGTAACAAAAAAGATAAAGGACTCAAAAAATCAATTCGTTAAAGTCTTAGAGAAAGGAAAAATAAATCTTTACCGTTATTCATTTGAGTATACCAAATTTGGTGCTTCGGGTGAGAAAACTGTTGACAAAAGTGGACCTGTTGAAATTACACATTCTACCAAACCTATTGAAAAATCTTATGACTATTATCTTGAAAAAATCACGGATGATTTAAAGAGAATAACTCGTCAAAACCAAAAGGGCGACTTATGGAATTTTTTTAAAGGTGATGATGAGATGGTAAAAAAGGTAAAGACTACAAAAATGGAGTACGATGAAATCCCAACCTTAATAAAGGATTATAATAGTACTCATAAGTAAATAAATTATTGGTAAAAGAAGGTCGATTTTACTGTTAAATCAGAGAAAATAAAAAGGGGCAAACCTGAAAAATGAATGTTCGCCCCTAACCAACCTAACCAAGGCCAAAATTAAATCTGTCGAAGCAATATTTTTGTCGTTGAAACAACTACAATTGACAAAATTTAAGAATTCTTCATTTAATGGACTTATCTGATTACAACTTTTCTGTAAACGGTATATTCCTCAGTAGATAATGATAAAATATAATTTCCTGCAGGTATTTCATGCACATCCATCGTAACTAAACAACTTTCCGTTGATTCTTTTGGCACATCAAGGTCTTTTAAATCTTCCCCTGAAATATCCATCAATTTCAAATGAAGTTCAGCTGGTTTTTCAAGTTTTAGACTGATGTTTAACTGAGTGCCGATCGGATTAGGGTAAATTAAAAGCGATGACTCCAATAATGGATTTTCGCTTATGCCAACTGGTATAAAATGGAGC